>NZ_JBRILT010000048.1:0-35090 GCF_052977065.1 Shewanella sp. 125m-1 | reverse complement strand
GTTTAAAAACACTCGGATTTTGCCATCTTATAAAGATCGGTCAACCGATCAATAAACTGCTAAATGATCGGCATTAGAGCTTAGGCTCCCTTTCTTTTTATATATTACTTCAGTGTTAATTTAAGCCAGAAGTAACATTCCACTATCTAAGCATTAAGAGCAGAGTTCGAATTGGCTTTGGTAGGTTTGTGCCCAACGTAATAACTCAACCCTATTGCGTGACTGAGTCTTTCTAAAAATCGATGAAATATGTGCCTTAACCGTATGCTCACTAATGCAAAGCTGATGAGCAATCTCTTTATTACGTGCTCCACTTGATACGAGCTGAATAATGGTTCTTTCACGCCCAGTTAGCATTTGTAGCATTACCACCGTGTCTTGCAAAGATTCAGAGCCACTATCTAAACGCTTAACTAAGTGATTAAACATTTCACTGAGTAATTTTCTGTCGTACCACAGCTCATTGGCGACCATTTTGCGCAAGCCAGTTAATAGTAGATCCATTCCCTGATCCGCATACAACAAGCCCTTAATTCCCAACAGCATTGCAGCTTTAGGATCTAATGAGTCGCGCTCAACTTGGTATAAAGCGATGGGATACTGAGATACGAGCCTAGCAGCAACTAAAGGGATCCCTTTACTATCAAGGGCTGTACCTTTTTGAGCAACAAGATAGAAGCGATTACATTCTTTAGCCACCACAAGATCTGACGGCTTTTTGATTACTCTGGTTTTTAAACCAATCGATTCGGCTAAAATAGCCAAGTGACAGGGCGATGCGACCTGATGAATAAATACTAACTCATCGATTTTACTCATTGAATTCTCTCCGTGAATTTGCCAGTTCCCTGCACTATAGACAGTCAGTAAAGTAGACCCCTAACATGACCACCCCCTATGTCAGCAACAAGATTGCAACATTAATACCGCACAACGAAATAAATAGCCACAAAAACAGGTACGCACAAGCATATAGCCTGTAAATAAAATCATACACGGAAGATTAAACTGAATATTGGATATTAAATATGAAATATGAAATATTGATAGGCAAGATGAGCAAGAAAAATGTTTTCTTGCTCACTTAGCAGTGCATTTATTAACAAAATATAAAATACTTATGCGGCCGTCCAGTAGCCCATCTTAACGCCTTTATCAACAAGCTCCGATACCGCTAATTCAATCGCTTGTAGCACACAAAATTGTACCGGCTCATTGGTTGTAAAGCCGACTTCCGCTTCAGCTAAGCGGTTAAGGCTGGTAAAGCGGATCAACCCTGCACGCATTTCCTGAGAAAAGACTCGTTTTGTTGTCGACACTGACATCATGACTTTACCCGTATGTACATCAACAGCACGTAGATAAATGGTCACTTGATCTTCACGATACATTTCTGATGCGCCAATCCCGTAATACTCGACTCCAGCACCACCAGTACTGATATTAGTTTCATAACTAATAATGCCGCCCTCTAATAAAAGTCGAGCATTGGTTAGCTGAGGCACCTCGTCTTTTTTCGTCTTTACAGGTTGTTTTTTAGTAATTTTTCTCTCGGTTAATAGGTTTTGTAGCCCCTCTCTTTCAACCGGAGTGAACCACTTTGAATCAAGCAATGTTTGCACCAGCATAGACGTGGCACCTTGGGTGACAGCTGTCGAGAATGAGCTGACATTTTGCTGAGGCTTATACTGACCCGTTTGATCCCTAAAAGAATAGACCGCAACCGGGATTGGATACTTTGGTCCAGGCTTTGCCATTAAAGCCTGCATGGTTTCGCTAGTTGGATTAAGTTTAGCTTCGGTAATATTCAGTTCAGGCTTTGGAATAAGACTACAGCCGACCAAACCGAGTGCAACAATCAACGTGGTTAACGATTTCATCAGTTACCCTCCATATGTCGGCATTTCAATAACGGTCACTTCACCCGTAAGCAAGTTAGTTATCGTCAACATAACGCCACCACCAATTGATGCAACTTCAATTCTAAAATCGCCCGTGTCATAGGTGCCATCTGTGATTTCACCACTGGCCACACCACGCGTGATGGTGTTCATGATGTTACGTTCAAGGGACTCCTTAAAGCGGGTGACAAAATCTTTTTCGCTCGTACCGGCCGTATGGTCATTTTGCGCATTGGCCTTGTTGAGTAGATAAGAACCGTTCAGCGCAGAGCCACCAAAACTGGGATTAATTGGTGTATAAACCAGCTCTGTTGCTTGGCTAGGGCTCGCTAATAGCAGCCCTATGAGAATTAACATCCTGTTATTCATTATCGTTATCCTAGTATCCGTCAGAACCGTCTGCCAACTCTCCTGTAATCGCATTTGCCCTAACCCGAGCTAAATGATCGATTGTGAGTAAAATAGCCTGCTCTGCTCTTTCTTTTATTGGACTCGCTCTACGTCCAAAATGGGTTTTGTAGATGGTTATCCCATTCACCTCTAGAGTGAGTAAGGTACCCGCTTGTGGGAAGACCGTTTCATATAAAGTGACGTTAAAACCTTGAGTAAAAGGCAGGTCTCGCCAATAGCTTGAATAATAGAAGCTAAAATCTTTCCCAAAACGGGTGAGCGTTCTATCGATAACTAAGCCACTAATTTCAATATCGTTATCTTCAGCAGCGACAGGGAAAGTACAGCAGAAAATCAGTATAAGAATTGAAATTGTTTTCCGCATAACCAGTGCAACCCTTGGGTAGAATTTCTCATTTGAAAACCTGATAACAACACTTAGTCGTACTTAGTCGTCGCCATCCCGCTGCTATAATTTTGAGTTTTCTACACTAGCAGCTATTCCATCTATTTTGATGCCCAAAACGAGACTGTTTGCCACTGGAATATCAAAGGTAGAAAAAAGGCGTAGTACTTTTAGGTACGTTTGTAGAAACGCGAGGTATTAAATCAATGATAAATGTTCAAAAAAAAGCCCAGCATTTCTGCTGGGCTCAGGGATATTTATCTATATAAAAGTGTCAGAAAAAGAAAAACCCAATCAAATGACTGGGTTTAGGGTACTTATACTAGTTAATCTTACATAACTATAATAACTGGGATCTAGAACGGGATATCGTCGTCCCAGCCATCATCCAAATCTGGAGTGAAGTTCTGCTGTGGCTGCGGTGCTGGGCGCTGTTGTGGCGCTTGCTGAGGAGCCGGAGTAGACTGTGGCTTAGGTGCATAACCACCTTGCTGTGGAGCTTGTTGTTGCGGCGCAGCCTGCTGGTAACCACTCTGCTGAGCAGGTGCTTGTTGTGGCTTAGGTGCATAACCGCCCTGCTGTGGAGCTTGTTGTTGCGGCGCAGGTGCGTATCCACCTTGCTGCTGTGATTGCTGCTGGCCATAACCAGAGTTACCACCTTGTGCCGGAGCGCCACCGCTTTGGTTGCGACTACCTAGCATCTGCATGCTACCACTTTGATCGACAACAACTTCAGTGCTGTAACGATCTTGTCCGCTTTGGTCTTTCCACTTACGTGTTTGTAGCTTGCCTTCAAGATAAACTTGAGAGCCTTTACGTAAATATTCACCAGTGATTTCAGCTAACTTGCCGAACATCACAACACGGTGCCATTCAGTACGCTCCTGCTGTTGACCTTGTTGGTCTTTCCAAGACTCACTTGTCGCCACGGTAATATTGGCTACGGCATTGCCATTCGGCATATAACGTACTTCAGGATCTTGTCCTAAATTGCCCACCAAAATTACTTTATTGACACCACGACTAGCCATTGAAATCTCCTGCGACATTCATTAAATTTTTACTAATTGACAGAGCCTAACACAGCTCTGGCTTCTCTCAAATCGAAATGGTCATCTACTTTTAAATAAGCCACTTTCTCTTCGAGTACAACGATAGCTTCTGACACACCGGCCAATGCCGACAGCTCAGTAGCCATCACCACTGCACTCTGTTTATCGCTCACATTGGCTTCTAATGTGTAACTCTTGAGTAGCACTGGATTTTTCATTCCGAAGGTCAACAAAAACCACAGGCACATTAAGCCTAATGCGACCGCAAATACTCCAGATGCACCGACCAGCTGATAGGCGCCGCCGCCTAATAAACCACCACAAAATGCACCTAAGAATTGACTCGTCGAATAAACCCCCATTGCAGAGCCTTTATCACCAACAGGACAAAACTTGGCAATTAAACTAGGTAGCGATGCCTCAAGGTAGTTAAAACCAGTAAAGAACAACACCACAGCAATGCTTAATACCACTAAATTATTGGCAAACATCGCCATAGAGCCCAGTGCAACCATCATGATAATGAGGGCGACTTGGAACATGCCTTTAGTATTATTGCGCTTAACCCCAATAATAATCAGCGGCACCATCAAGAAAAATGCCCCCATAAAGGCTGGAAAATAGAGCATCCAGTGCTCTTCTTTGGCTAAGCCCGCATCAACCAAGTCTAGCGGCAGCGCCACAAACACAGCGGTTAATACCAGGTGCAAAATAAAAATACCGGCATCGAGTCTAAATAACTGCGGATCAAATAGCATACGCTTCAGCTTTTCAGGCGCGGCAACCGTATCCCCTTTTGGGGCCTGCGAAATCGGGTTAGGCACTAAAAGCTGCACGATAAGCATACCTAACAGCGCAAGCCCAGCCGTCATAAAGAATAAGCCTGACAAGCCTAAATGCTGCGCCACAATGGGCCCAACTAATAAAGACAAGGCAAACGAGAAGCCGATACACATGCCGATAATCGCCATCACCTTGGTGCGTTGCTCATCTCGGGTTAAATCTGCAGCCAAGGCTAAAACAGCGGCGGCAATCGCCCCCATGCCTTGCAAGGCTCGCCCGGCCACTACGCCATAGATAGTGTCGGCATTGGCTGCCACTAGACTGCCAAGAGCAAAGATCAGTAGTCCGATTAAAATAATCGGTTTACGACCAAATTTATCAGATAAGATCCCCATCGGGATTTGCAAAATCGCTTGTGTTAAACCGTATGCGCCAATGGCAATACCCACCCATAAAGGCGAAAAACCTTCTAAGTGTTGTCCATAAAGTGCAAATACAGGCATGATCATAAACAAGCCCATCATTCGCAATCCAAACACACTGGCTAAAGAAAACGCGACTTTTTTCTCTGTTTTGGAAAGTCCGTTGTTGGCCATGGCCCCGCCCTGATCAGTGACTTTAAATTGGTCGCGCAGTTTATCACGAAGTTTTTCAATAGCCCAAAAGTAAAAAGCAAAGATGCAAAGTCAAACCATCTTTTAAACACAGACTTCAGAAAGCTTTGATACCTAATGCCTTTATCTCGGTTTCTTAGAGAGATCTTGGTTCACTCCTACAATTGATAGCCAGTTCTGTCTATTTCCTGTGGCAATTTTGTGAGATACTTAACCACTTTTTTCGGCTTTGAGATCTGAACGCTAGATGGAAAATATTGAAGTACGTGGTGCTCGTACCCACAATCTTAAAAACATCAACCTAACTATTCCTCGCGACAAACTAATTGTCATCACGGGGTTGTCAGGTTCGGGCAAATCTTCTCTTGCTTTTGACACGCTTTATGCAGAAGGCCAACGACGTTATGTCGAGTCATTATCAGCCTATGCACGTCAATTCTTGAGCTTGATGGAAAAGCCTGATGTTGATCATATTGAAGGCTTAAGCCCTGCCATTTCCATCGAACAAAAATCAACGTCTCATAACCCACGCTCAACGGTGGGTACCATTACCGAAATCTACGATTATTTAAGACTGTTGTTTGCCCGCGTAGGTGAACCGCGCTGCCCAACTCATGGCAAGCCTCTAGCGGCTCAAACCGTTAGCCAGATGGTTGATAAAGTGCTTGAGTTACCTGAAGACAGCCGTCAAATGCTGCTTGCGCCGGTAATTAATAACCGCAAGGGTGAACACGTAAAGCTATTAGAGAGCCTATCAGCACAAGGTTATATTCGCGCTCGCATCGACGGCGAAGTCTGTGACTTAAGCGATCCACCAGAGCTTGATCTTCATGTTAAGCACACCATCGAAGTGGTCGTTGACCGCTTTAAAGTCCGCGGTGATATTAAGCAACGTTTAGCCGAGTCGTTTGAAACGGCACTTGAGTTATCTGGTGGCATAGCAAAAATTGCCTGCATGGATCCTGTTGAAGGTAAAGCTAAGCCTGAAGAGCAAGTTTTCTCGGCTAACTTCGCCTGCCCAGTATGTGGTTACTCAATGGCCGAGCTTGAGCCAAGGATCTTCTCGTTTAATAATCCCGCAGGCGCCTGCCAAACATGTGATGGCCTTGGGGTACAACAGTTCTTCGATCCTGAACGCGTGATCACCAACACTGAACTGTCACTTGCTGGCGGAGCGATTAGAGGCTGGGATAGACGTAATTTCTATTACTTCCAAATGCTCACCTCATTAGCCGACCATTATAAGTTTGATATCGAAAAGCCGTTTGAGCAGCTCAGCGATGATGTGCGTAAAATCGTGCTTTATGGTTCAGGTAATCAGAGCATTGCTTTTAGGTACATTAACGATCGCGGCGATGTTGTTGTTAGAAATCATCCTTTCGAAGGGATTTTAAACAATATGGACAGGCGCTACCGTGAGACTGAGTCAAACGCGGTTCGCGATGAACTAACCAAGTTCATTAATACTCAATCGTGCCAAAGTTGTGGTGGTTCACGCCTGCGTGAAGAAGCGCGTAACGTGTTTATTGAAGACTTGAATTTACCGGTGTTAACTCAATGGTCTATTGGCGAAGCCATGAACTATTTTGAAAACCTAGAACTTACCGGTCAGCGCGCACAGATTGCCGATAAAATCTTAAAAGAAGTCCGTGACCGCTTAGGCTTCTTGGTCAATGTGGGCTTGAATTACTTAAGCCTTTCACGCTCTGCCGATACACTTTCAGGTGGTGAAGCGCAGCGTATTCGTCTGGCTAGCCAAATTGGTGCAGGCCTTGTGGGCGTAATGTACGTACTCGATGAACCTTCGATTGGCTTACATCAGCGTGATAACGAGCGTCTATTGCAAACCCTTATTCACCTGCGTGATTTAGGTAATACCGTTATCGTGGTTGAGCATGATGAAGATGCGATTCGTATGGCTGACCATGTTATTGATATCGGCCCAGGTGCTGGTGTGCATGGCGGCCAGGTGATTGGCGAAGGTACGCTGCAAGATCTGCTCAACTGTAAAGAATCTATCACTGGTCAGTACCTTTCTGGTGAAAAGACGATTCACATAAAGACCGAACGCACTCAATACGATCCTGAAAAATTGATTGAGCTATTTGGTGCATCGGGTAACAACCTTAAAGATGTCGATCTGCAAATTCCAGTCGGCTTGTTTACCTGTATCACTGGCGTGTCAGGTTCGGGTAAGTCGACTCTGATTAATGATACTTTTTATAAGATTGCGCACATGCAACTTAATGGTGCAACGGTCGATGAGCCCGCTCCCTATAAAAGCATTGTCGGCATGGATCACTGCGATAAAGTCGTCGATATAGACCAAAGCCCTATCGGCCGCACACCGCGCTCAAATCCTGCCACTTACACGGGTATTTTCACCCCTATTCGTGAACTGTTTGCTGCAACACAGGAATCACGTACTCGCGGTTACCAACCGGGTCGATTCTCTTTCAACGTCAAAGGCGGTCGCTGTGAAGCTTGCCAGGGTGACGGCTTAATTAAAGTTGAAATGCACTTCTTACCCGATGTGTATGTGCCATGTGACAACTGTAAGGGGCAGCGTTATAACCGCGAAACCTTAGATGTGCGCTTTAAAGGTAAAAACATTCACGAAGTGCTGCAGATGACAGTTGAAGAGGCGCGTCCGTTCTTCGATGCGATCCCAGCCGTAGCCCGTAAATTACAAACCTTGATGGATGTGGGCTTGTCTTATATTCGTCTTGGCCAAAGCGCCACCACCCTGTCAGGTGGTGAGGCTCAGCGCGTTAAACTCGCCAAAGAGTTATCTAAACGTGATACCGGTAAAACCTTGTACATTCTTGATGAACCCACTACAGGACTGCACTTTGCCGACATCCAACTTTTATTGGATGTTTTGCATAGACTCAAATCTCATGGCAACACTATCGTGGTGATTGAGCATAATCTCGATGTGATTAAAACTGCAGACTGGATTATCGATCTTGGCCCCGAAGGCGGCTCTGGCGGTGGTACCATCTTAGTTGCCGGTACACCTGAAGAGGTTGCTGAACATACAGAGTCCCATACCGCGCGCTTTTTGAAGCCATTGCTTCAAAAGTCATAAGAACTACAGACTCGCTAAATGCATTTTAGACTTGTTTTTTTAAGCTTAGGCCTAGTGTTTACACTTGGCCTACTGCTTATCGCGGTTATTGATCCCCTATTTGGTAACTGCACTTTACATAAGGCACGAGTGATAAGTAGCGATCAAGAATCCAGTACTATAGCACTGCCAGACGGCAGCGTTGCTCGTGTGCCCGTAGGTAATCTAAAAGAGGAGTCTCTGGTTAACGTTGGCGCAAAACATCGCTTGTTCTCCCAAGTACCTGTTTACAAAATTAAAGCTATCGACCTACCTCAAACCAATAATAATGTCGTCCAGCAACTAAAAATCTAGTCGCTAGTTGCGCCCTTAAAAGCTAATCTCAATATATTGGTTTAATACTTAAGGGCAAATGGATGTTGCGTTTACTGTTATTAATAGCGATTTCAATCACGCTTATCTCTTGTGCTAACCAGCCAAGTTGCAATAAAGCACCAATAATCGATTGGGCCGATACCGCAACGATTTCCGCCGATATCAACACTCTGACCAGCTCAGCAATGTCTGGGCGTAAAACCGGAACACAAGGCGCGGCATTAAGCAGAGCCTTTATTCAAAACCGCTACCAACAGATTGGCCTTAGCCCCTGGCAAGGTCAGTATCAACATCCATTTCACTACCGCCGCTCCTTCAGCGATAAATTAGGTATCAACATGATAGGCTTCGTTGCGGCCAATAATGGCAGTAAGCAATGGCGGATTATTATTGCTCATTACGATCACTTAGGTGGCGATGCTAATCGCTATCACCCTGGCGCCGATGACAATGCATCAGGTGTTGCAGGCTTACTACAGCTTGCACAACAAGCAAAGAGCCAAGGCAGTGAGGTGAACTTGCTATTTGTCGCAACAGATGCAGAAGAGCCAGGGCTTTATGGTGGCTATGCCTTGGTCGAAGCGCTAAAATTGCCCGATACCACACCACAAATTAATCAGATTGAGCTAGCAATTAATTTGGATATGATAGGTCGTCCAAACAGGCATGATGCCATCTATATTGAAGGCTCTCGCCGCTTCGAATCATTCTCTAAGATGCGTAGCGCAATTACACAATATAACCAGATGTGCATTAGAACCCAGCACCCGAGAGCCTTCGACGGTTCGGCTATTGCCTTCGACTTCTTAAGAGCCTCTGATCATTACCCACTGCATAAAGCTGGAATACCTTGGCTATATTTTGGTGTACCGGCACACCGCGATTACCATCAAACCACCGATACTGCCGATAATTTAGATGTTAACTTTATTGCATCTGTTAGTGAATCAGCCTACCAACTGCTAAAAATTGATAGCTTACTGCTAAGAAATGCTCACTAATGTGAACAAAGAATGATTTATTGGTTAACGCAAGTACTTAATTGGCCTACTATTTGCTATGGAATTAGATAAAGAACTAAGGATTAATTGGTATTACCAATTGTAGCCTGCTATACTAGTCGGCTTACTGATACGTTTTCAGTGCGGGAAGTCGACACGGGGTTGATTTTCTGTCTTAAACATCGGCACATTCCAAGTGCTCTGCTATTCCACAAGGCTACAACCCATGTCATCCAATGAAAAAACTTTCCGCGAACTCGGTCTAAACGAGTCTTTAGTGCGTGCTCTTGACGATCTTGGTTATGAAAAACCAACACCGATCCAAGCCGCAAGTATCGAGCCTCTTATGGCGAGTAAAGATATTTTAGGTCAAGCGCAAACTGGTACTGGTAAAACAGGTGCTTTCGCACTTCCTTTGCTAAACAGCATTGATCCAAATACTAATGCACCACAAATTCTAGTGCTAGCACCAACACGTGAACTTGCCGTTCAGGTTGCTGAAGCATTCGCTAGCTACGCAAAATACATGAAAGGCCTACACGTTCTGCCAATTTACGGTGGACAAAGCATGCAACAGCAGTTAAATGCATTGCGTCGTGGCCCTCAAATCATCGTTGGTACTCCAGGCCGTGTTATGGACCATATGCGTCGTGGCACACTAAAGCTTGATACATTAAAAGCAATGGTACTTGACGAAGCTGACGAAATGTTAAAAATGGGCTTCATCGATGATATCGAATGGATCCTTGAGCACACGCCTAAGACTCGCCAACTAGCGCTATTCTCGGCAACTATGCCTGAGCAAATTAAGCGTGTTGCTAACAAATATTTAGATAACCCTGTTCACGTTAAAATCGCGGCAACAACTTCTACAGTTGAAACCATCGAGCAACGTTTTGTTCAGGTTTCTCAACACAACAAACTTGAAGCACTAGTACGTGTTTTAGAAGTTGAAAAAACTGAAGGTATTATTATCTTCGTACGTACTCGTAATAGCTGTGTTGAACTAGCTGAAAAGTTAGAAGCACGCGGTTATGCATCTTCACCATTACACGGTGACATGAATCAGCAAGCACGTGAGCGAGCTATTGACCAACTTAAACGTGGCCAACTAGACATCATTATTGCTACTGACGTTGCTGCACGTGGTCTTGACGTTGAGCGTATTGGACACGTAGTTAACTACGACATCCCATATGATACTGAAGCTTATGTTCACCGTATTGGCCGTACTGGCCGTGCTGGTCGTACAGGTATGGCGATTCTTTTTGTTACACACCGTGAAATGCGTATGCTACGCACTATCGAGCGTGCAACTAACAGCCGTATCGCTCCAATGGACGTACCAAGCCCTGAGACAGTAACTGAGCGTCGTCTTTCTCGCCTAGGTGAGCAAGTAGCTGAAATTATCTCTCAAGATTTAGAGTTCATGAAAGGCGCAGTGGCAACACTTTGTCAGCAATTAGAAGTCGATACAGACATACTTGCTGCAGCACTACTTAAGCAAGTGCAAAAAGATCGTCCATTGCAACTCCATACAATGAACGAGCGTCAACGTGATAGCCGTGATGACCGTAATTCACGTGACCGTGATGACCGTGGTTCTCGTGATCGCAATGACCGTGGTCCACGTGATCGCAGTGACCGTCCACGTCGTGAGTCTCGCCCAACACCTTCAAACCTAGGTGCAGCGGATTCATTGAAGGACAACCCAGATGTTAAGATGTGTCGTTACATCATCGATGTGGGTCGTGACAATGGTGTTGGTGTAGGTAACATTGTTGGCGCTGTTGCTAACGAAGCGAACATCGACAGCCGTTACATTGGTCAAATCCAATTGTTCGACCAAGTGACTGCAATTGACTTGCCAGATGGCATGCCAAAAGAAGTGTTACAGCACCTTAAGAAAGTGCGTGTTTGTGGTCGTCCACTAAACATCCGTGAAGCTGCTGGTGAGAAGTTTGAAAACACTTCAGGTGGCGATAGCCGTCCACCACGTCGCCCACGTACTTCATCAAGCGACCGTCGTCCTTCAGGCGACAGACCTTCTGGTGACCGTCGTCCTTCTGGTGACAGAAAGCCGCACCGTAAAGGTCCAAAAGACGCTGAATAAGTCTAACGAGCTGCAACCTCTGTTGCAGCCAAACTAGACATAAAGAAAAGGAGCCATTAGGCTCCTTTTTTGTTTTAAACCCTAACGTCTCTAGGTAGCACAAATAACCCAAGCCCGTTATAAAGAGCAAAAAAAGCCACACACCTTAAAGTAGCTTAATCATCTCAATAACTTAAGCTCTTGCTTGAACTTGCCTTAACGCCCTGTGTTTTTGCCAGATGGGAGACAGCTGCACCGCAATCACCGATACGACAATCATGACTATCCCAGTAAACGATAACGGGTCGATAAATGCCCCTTTTATCAAATCGCTCCACCAACCTAAACTCACTACCACCGCCGTTAAGCCTAAGCTGAGTACTGGAGTTAGTGCCAACATGGCGCTCACCTGCCCTGTAGGCCAGTACTTCATCGATTGCCCAAAACAGCCATAGGCTATCAAAGTGTTGATGGCACAGAAGATGGCTATCGCCCATTCGCTAGAGTTCATGCGAGCAAACTGGCTTAAGTCACTAAAAGGAGCCATGGCAAAAATACCAAAGAAGTAGATAAACAAGAGAATGTTATTCGGCGATAAGCGTTTAATCATCGACTTTTGAATTAGCGCATAGCTAGCCCAAGACAGCACTGAAAACTGAACAATCAATACCCCTTTCCATACTTCTGACGACCCAGATCCTGACAAGTCAGAGTTTGAAAAGCCTAAATAGGGATGAAAGAACATCAACATGCCTAAAGCCAGTGTGGCAAAGCAGCTAAGTTGTATCGCATTTAGGCGCTCTTTAAAAAATAACACACCACCAAATGCGAGAAAGAAAGGCGCAGTTTGAAAGTTAAGTTGAGCAGAACCAGGCGCCAGATACTTAAGCGAGTAAACAAAAGAGACGTAGTTAAAAATTAACAACACACCAGCCAGAACCAGCTTGAGCCAAGACCGCTTATCGAGCCCCTTAAATTGTTTGATGCTGCCACTGAAGTATTGAATGGCAAAACTGACCACTAGGGCAACCAAAAAGCGGAACCACGTTAAGGTAACGGCATCAATAAATTGACCAGATAACTTAAGTGCTATCGGCAAAATGCCCCAAAAAAGTACGGCGACTGAAATAAAGATAAAACCGAGTTTAAACTCTGAGCGCTGAGTAAGCGGATCCATGGGATATGGCTCGTTGCAGGAATAGAAGATCGCAAATAGTGCCTCATTGATCCCTATCGGTCTAGTGGGCTAATCGATTCTCTTATAGAGATGACTGTCTTTGTCTTGCAGCGCTTTAAGCTTCAGCAGACAAGACTCACAAATACAATCAGTTCCAGTTAAACTTGCCAGCTCATCCGCGGCTAAAATATGCGTTAATAAACGCTTATCTGGAAACTCTTGTTTACTGCACCAACATTGCTCTATACCTGTACCAGTTTGCGCAGCACAATGATTAAATCCCTGACATAGAGGGCAG
The DNA here is from genome assembly GCF_052977065.1 of Shewanella sp. 125m-1. Classification (NCBI taxonomy): domain Bacteria; kingdom Pseudomonadati; phylum Pseudomonadota; class Gammaproteobacteria; order Alteromonadales; family Shewanellaceae; genus Shewanella; species Shewanella sp. 125m-1. Next base: position 21,931 of record NZ_JBRILT010000048.1, on the reverse strand, counting down.
CGATTATCGCTATCGAGTGGGGCTTGATGACTCATTGAGGTGAACTCACTAGTGTTAACGGTCTGCAGGATGGTTAATTCCATCCATTAGCGGGATATCGCCAAGATTATAGGGGTTAATCCCCTCAATACAAGCCACGTTCACACCAAATTGCTTAGGGTTTGAGCGGCGTTGGTGATGAGTATAGATCCCACAGATCCGACAAAAATAATGCTTCGCCGTTAACGTATTAAACTGGTAGAGCGATAATTTCTCAACCCCCTTAATAATCGTTATACCGTCGAGTGATGCTGACGTAACCACCGCTCCCCTTCTGCGGCACATAGAACAATCACAACGGCGCAAGTCTACAAGGCCATCCGGTAAATTCAGTTCTAGCTCTACTTCGCCGCAATGGCAACTGACTTTATATTGCATCGTGCTCTCCCTATAATACAAAGTCAAAGCGGGCTCAAATCTCGAGCCCTGCAATGCTGAAGGTGAGTATTATTCGCCTTTTTTAGGGTTATTGATAAAAGATTTGCTACCTAGTACCGCTTGCCCATCAACACTCTGACCATAGTAACCTTGGTGCATATGGTACTCTTGTTTCAGCTTGCCAATATCGCCTTTAAAACGTGGATCTTGTGGCCGCTCATGAGAGTTAATATAGGCCGCGACATCCCAGGCTTGTTGATTGGTGAGCTGAATACTCTTACCAAACGGCATATTTTCGTAGATGAAGTAAGCCGCAGTATTTACTCTATGCATGCCAGCGCCCCAATTAAAGCTCTGCGGCCCCCATATTGGCGGTAGAGAATACACTCCTGCAGTCTCATAGCCTTGACCATCTACATTGTGGCAAGACTGACAGTGAGCCTGGTAAACCGCTTTTCCACGCTCGGGCGAGTAAGCTTGCTCTGGTGCCGGAATTTTAGGATAGGCTCTGCCTGGCAAATTGGCGCGCTGCTCAAGTGTCATCGCATTTTTGACCGCCGCAGGGAATGGAAAATCATCGCGCTTACCTCCCTTTAATAGCTCAGCATCACTTAACTCTGGTACCTTAGCAGAAAGACCCGCCATATCCATTAGCCCCCCCATCCCCAACCAATAAGAATACGCAGACAAGGCAACTAAGTCTTCGCTGCCCGAAGCTGGCGGCTTGCCATTCATAGAATAAGTAAAGCAGCCTTGGAGACGATCTTGATAGGTATTCACTTTGTCGTTTTTCTTACGATAGGCAGGATAGGCAAAGTAAGCTGCCCATATGGGAGCGGCGTTCGCTTTACGACCCGCATCCATATGACAGTTTGAGCAATTAAGCTCATTACCTACATATTGGCCGCGCATCTGTTGTGAGTTAACAAAAAGCTGATAACCTCGGCGAACTTTGTCGCCAAATGCGCCTTGTGGAATACTCGTCAAAGGACGTGGAACCAGGTATTGCTGGCCCTCTTTTTTGGCTGAGGCATCAAGCTCTGCTTGCTTATCGGGTAACGTTTCAGCTTGAGCAGCAAAATTAAAGGCGAGTAAAAGCAAACTTAATTGAGCTATTTTCATGGTTTGCTCCTATTTCAATGTGGCAAAATATTGTGCTAATGCGTCAATTTCGGCAGCTGTGAGCTTATCAGCAACGGTGCCCATCACGTTATCCTGATCGCCACTGCGCGTACCATTTTGCCAGGCTAACAGCTGACTTTTAAGGTAAGAAGCCTGTTGACCAGCTAAACGTGGAAACTCAGCAATGCCTAGACCTGATGGCCCATGACAAGTCACGCAAGCTGGAATAGTACGACTCCAATCCCCTTGGTAAACGAGCCTCTCGGTAGTGTCCGTATAACTCACTATCTCCCCTCTAATGTGCGGAGTTACTACAGGAGCATCTTGCGCTGCAAAGTAATCGGCAACCTCTTTAATCGCTGGGCCTTGAACTGTCATCGCCATCGGTGCCATAGTCGTATTTTGTCTTTTACCAGATTGAAACAGTACTATTTGGTTCACAATATAGTCTGCTGAAAGGCCGGCTAGCCTCGGCCCTAGTGGCTCAACGCCTTGACCTTGCGGGCCGTGGCAGCTACCACATAACGCTGCCGAAGGCGGCATAGCAGCGTAAGTTGATGAGCTCAGCATCAGTAAAGATGCCATTATTAATCCACTTTTCATTATCATACCTCACTGTTTTTTATATAAATAACAGTAGCAGCTTTAGCTAAGATTACTCACTGTAGATTGAAAAATATCATAATAATATGACAGCGAGGCTCTAGAGTGCGGCAATATGCTGCGCCACCGCCTCTTATCACCAGTAAGTGATAGCGAGCAGACAGCTTTCATATGCATGAATAACAAAGCTCAGAGAAAGCTTGCTGTAAAACTTAACGCTCTAATACCATCCATAAACAGCATAAAAAAACCAACAGCCTAGGCTATTGGTTCAGTTTATTGCTCTAATTAATTATCTGTTTATTGACCTGGACGAACCCCTAACGTGTGGCAAATTGCGTAGGTGAGTTCGGCACGGTTTAATGTATAGAAGTGGAAGTCTTTAACGCCTTCACGAGATAAGACTTTAACCATATCAATCGCCACGTTAGCACCAACCATCTGACGAGTGGTTGCATCATCTTCTAGGCCTTCAAATTGACGGTGTAACCAGCTTGGAATTGAAACGTTAGTCATCGCCGCAAAGCGTTTAGTTTGATTGAAATTAGTGACAGGTAATATGCCTGGGACGATTTCAGCGTCGATGCCTGCCGCCGCGCAGCGGTCACGAAAACGCAAATATGACTCTACATCGAAGAAAAACTGAGTAATGGCACGGTTAGCTCCGGCATCAATTTTCTTTTTCAAGTGGATCAAGTCGGCTTGAGCATTGCTCGCATCAGGGTGCACCTCAGGGTACGCAGCAACTGAAATATCAAAGTCAGCAACTGAGCGCAGTAAGCGAACAAGATCGTTAGCAAAACGCGTTGGCTTTGCGCTTCCCTCTGGCAAGTCACCGCGAAGGGCTACAATGTCACGAATACCGCTGTTCCAGTAATGCTTAGCCAGTTCTTTTAACTCTTCGTCACTCGCGTCAACTAACGTTAAATGCGGTGCAGCCACTAAGTCGGTTTCTTTTTGAATACGTTCTATCACGCCGTGGGTTCTATCACGAACGCCAGAGTTGGCACCGTAAGTTACAGAAACAAACTTAGGGTTTAATGGCTCTAAACGACGAATAGAGTTCCAAAGTAACTTTTCCATCTCTGGAGTTGAAGGCGGGAAAAATTCAAAAGAAACGTTAATGTCACCATTTAGCTCAGATAGGCTCTGGTTTAATGATGTTGCATGTTGTGCGTGATGAAAACCCATTTCTACTTCCTCAACTTCAGCATTAATTTGCAATTCCAGATATAGACGTTTGGACGTCTACATGTCCATATACTAGAGAAAATGAAAGTGAAGTCAAGCGCAAAAAGCAGGCAAGTGAGTTTTTTTCTTAATACCAACAAAATGACAATAAACAAGCCAATAAAAAAGGACTCAAATGAGTCCTTTATAACGTTAGAGCGATGAAAATTATTCTTGAAGCAGATCTCTACAAATATGAGCGAGATCTGACTGCACTGCAGCAGCTGTGACTAAGCGACCCGCACCCGGCCCACGAATTATCAATGGGTTATCTTGGTAGAACTCGCTACGGATCACGAACACGTTATCGCCTGGTGTTAGGTTAGCGTAAGGGTGACTATTATCAACCCATTGTAAGCTCACCTCAGCCTTTAGCTTGCCATCCACCTTATCTAAAGAAGCCACATATCTCAGAACTTTATCTTGCTCTGCTGCAGCCTCAAACTGTTGCTGCATATCTTCATCTAACTCGCAAATTCGCGACAAGAACTGCTCTAGCGGCAATTCAGCCAAGTTAGCAGGTACCAAAGACTTAAGTTCGATATCTTCTAGCTCAATCTCAAAGCCTATTTCACGGGCTAAGATCAGTAGTTTACGTTGCATATCACGGCCAGATAAATCATCCCTAGGGTCTGGTTCAGTGATCCCTAGGCCCCTCGCCTCAATAACCAATTCCGAGAAAGGTTTCTTCGCATCAAAGTTTTCAAATAACCAACAAAGTGTGCCAGAGAAGATCCCACCAACCGCCTCTATGCTGTCGCCGCTATTATGCAGATCGTTTAAGGCATGTTGCACAGGTAAACCTGCACCACAACTGGCGTTATAACGCCAAAACAGGCGACGATTATCCAGTTGCTGCTTAAGCTCTCGGTAAAAAGGTAATGGACCTGATCCTGCAAGTTTATTAGCACTTACAACATGTATTCCGCGGGCAAAAAACTCTGGATATTGCAGAGTTAAATCAGCGCTGGCACTAATATCGAGCGCAATAACTTCATCACACTCCAGCTCATGTACCTCATCAAATAAGTGACTATATTGCCAAGGCGTCGCATGCTCTTCAAAAACCTGTTTCCAAGTATCAAGCTCAATACCTTCATCGCTAATTAGTGCCTTGCGTGAGCTCACTAAACCAACAAGCTCAACACTGGCTTCTAACTCTTTATTAAGCGCCGCCTGGGCATTGCTAAACAGATCGACCCAAGCTTCACCAATATTGCCCACCCCTAGCAATAGCACACCAATGCGCTTACGTGGACCGGCGCAGCGACGATGAACTTTTTGCGTTAGCAGGTTAACTTGCCCTTGCGGCACTAATGTCACGAGACTCATGCCATCGTTAAATAGTGGTCTGGCGTTACGGCTCAATAATCTGGCAAATCCACGACGGTAAAGGTTTGCATCGGCGCTGACTAACGCAACTAGGCCTAAGTCTTCGGTGATCTTAATATTACTCACAGCTAATGCTTCACGATTAACATCAAGCAAAGCTAACACTTGCTTCTGGTTTTCAAGCGTTACGGTCAACTCAATTCGGTTTTGCCCAAGCTCCCAATGAGCAAGTGGGCTCAAGCCTGTTTCTTCAAGCAAGGCGATAAACTGTTTAAAATTGCTCTTCAGCTCAAGATTAAACAAGGCAACGCTACTTAAGTTTGTCACCACTGGCGCACTTGCCGAAGAACTCTTAGGTGCAATCAAGGTAAAGTCTGTGTGGGAGGCGTAACTTGAACGCACAGCCAGACTCACTTGGGTATCAAATAGTGGCTGCAAAGTACGATTATGCAGTACCGGTGAGCCTAAATGGGCTAAACGGTTTGCCTCAGCAAGTGAAAGACTACTCAGCAACTTTGCATCGTTGATCTTATTCGGATCGGCGTTAAATACCCCTTCAACGTCGGTCCAAATCGTGACCCGCTCAATATCCGCTAAGCTAGCAATCAAGGTGGCACTAAAATCAGAGCCATTACGCCCTAACAGTAAGGTATCACCACGCTCATTAGCGCAGATAAACCCCGTAATAATTAGCCGCTCATTTGGGTGTGCTTCGGTCATCAGATGCACACGCTCGCGAGACTCTTGCAAGCGAATTTGCGGCACTGCGCCCTCATCAGCAATCAGTAAGGTGCGAGCATCGACATCCGACGCCGCAACCCCTGACTCGCGCAGCAATGCAGCTAATAGGCGCGCTGACCAACGCTCACCAAAGCTGACTACCTGGCTGCTCTGATAGTCATTAATTGACTCTATCGACAATAGACTGATCAGCTGAGATTTATCGGTAGATAAACGCTCTCTTAAAGAACGTGCCTGCTCATTTGAGAGCAATTGCTCAATCAAATTTTGCTGGAAGCTAATGAGTGTCTGCAGCTCTTCTTGCCACAACTGTTTAGTGCTACTTAATTCGAGCAACTTATACAGGAAATTAGTACTTTTACCGGCAGCTGACACCACAACTAAATCGTCGCTGTGGCCATGCGTCAGCAAAATATGAGCAACGCGACGGTAACAGTCTGCATCCGCTAGACTTGAGCCACCAAATTTATGTAAGTGACAGCGTGCCATCGTATACCCCTTTAATTAACAAGCGGCTGCAGCATTAAGCGCAGCTTCAATATCGGCAACAAGATCGTCAGCATCTTCGATACCAACAGAAAGACGGATAAGCGTATCTTTTACGCCAGCTTCAGCGCGAGCCTCTGGCTCCATCGCCCTATGTGTCATGGTCGCAGGAACGGCCACTAAACTTTCAACGCCGCCAAGACTTTCTGCAACTGAAAAATAATTAAGATTTTTTAAGAACTCCACCAACTGGGGCTCCCCACCTTGGAGCTCAAAGCTCAACATGGCGCCAAAACCTTTTTGCTGCTTGGCCGCAATCTCATGCCCCGGGTGATCTTTAAGTCCTGGGTAATAAATTTTGGATACAGCTTTATGATTGACTAGGGTATCAAGAATTCGTTGCGCATTCGCCTGATGTTCGCGAATTCGTACTGCAAGTGTGCGAATTCCGCGCAAAGTGAGATAACTATCAAATGCTGAGCCCGTTAGCCCTAATGTATTTGACCACCAATGCAGCAACTCTCCGACTTCAGGATCTTTAGCCACAACAGCGCCGCCCACCACATCACTATGACCATTAATATATTTTGTCGTAGAATGGATCACGATATCGGCGCCAAGTAATAACGGCTGTTGCAAAATAGGTGACAGAAAAGTGTTATCGACGACGACTAACGCGCCGACTTCATGGCTAGCCGAACTGATAGCTTCAATATCGACCACGCGAAGTAAGGGGTTCGACGGTGTTTCTAACCATACCATCTTAGGTTTTTGCGCTATCGCCTGATTAAGTGCCTGTGAGTCAGTCTGATCCACTACTAGCAACTTAAACTGACCTTTCTTGGCAAGGTTAGTAAATAAACGGTAACTGCCGCCATAACAGTCATGTGGCACGACAAGTAAATCATCTGGCCCGAGTAGATTTGTCGCCAAGGTGATTGCCGCCATACCAGTGCAAGTCACCACTCCCGTCGCACCTTTTTCAAGTTCGGCAATCGCATCGCCAAGAATGGAGCGAGTTGGGTTACCCGAGCGGCTATAATCGAAGTCTCTTGGATTTTTATGACCATCAAAAGAGTAGTTAGTTGACAGGTATATTGGCGGTACAACAGCGCCATGTTGGCTATCGGACTCAATGCCTTGACGCACTGCCGCGGTGGCAAGTTTACGCTCGGTCATGTACTACTCCTTAGTTACTGATTTTCTTATTAGAGATGTCTGGACGTCTAAATGTACCTAAGCACATCCTCCTCGTCAACCACTTTAGACGTTTAGACGTCCATGCATATAGAAATCTATTTGCATTTATCATAAATAAGAGGCAATAATTTGACTGCACAATTTAAAGGGTTAAAATCTGCCCCGAATTTTGAAATTACAGGTGAGTCAATGACTGAGTGGAATGGCGATTATATCAGCCCATATGCTGAACACGGCAAAAAGAATGAACAAGTGAAAAAAATTACTGTGTCCATTCCTTTGAAAGTACTTAAAGTACTTACCGATGAACGCACACGCCGCCAGGTGAATAACTTGCGTCACGCCACAAACAGTGAACTGTTGTGCGAAGCATTCCTGCATGCATACACAGGCCAGCCACTGCCAAACGATGCCGATCTAACTAAAGATAAACCCGACAGCATGCCTGCTGAGGTTAAACGTCTAATGGATGAAATGGGCATTGAGTGGGAAGAACTTGAATAATCTTCATTGATTATCGACAAACATGATCTCCAGATAAGGACTGCTTAGCAGTCCTTATCTGCTTCTATACCACTATAAACGTGTAGCCGACTGATAGTTTGCCTGTAAATCGATTCACGCCATCGTCACTGATAGGCCAACCTATATTCGTTCCCATATAAGCCGTCTTGGCTGGATAAACAGATGATCGAACCCATTACATTACTACTTGCCTCACTGATTATCTTTTGTGGCGCACTAACCCAAAGTCTTATCGGCTTTGGCCTAGCCGTCGTTGCAAGCCCCTTGCTGTATATCGTCGATCCGAGCCTAGTACCTGCACCTGTTATCATGATGGGATTCTCTATTGCACTGCTGACCCTATTTAGAGAGCGAGGTCAGCTTGAGTTTAATGGCCTGCAATATGCACTCTTAGGTCGTATTCCTGGCGGCATACTCGGCGCGACGTTGATTTTAATTGCGCCGCAACCGATTTTAGGTCTGGCGATAGCCGCGATTGTGGCATTGGCGGTTGGTTTAAGCTTGATGAAATTTAGCATTCCAGTGAATCGATTTAGCTTATTTATCGCAGGCATTTTATCGGGTATTTTTGGCAATATTGCAGCAATTGGCGGTCCGCCACTGGCCATCTTGCTTTCAGGTAAAGATGCAGGCCAATTTCGCGCCGCTCTATCGGCCTTTTTTATCTTTAGCTCGATGATTGCTTTGATCATTTTGGCATTTGCAGGCTTGCTGACCTTGCATCACTTTTATATCTCTTTAATGCTATTACCCTCTGTGATTTTGGGATATATCGTGGCAGGGCGATTAGTAGGACGAGTCGACAAACAAAAAACCAGAGCGTTAACTCTGGCTTTATGTGGCGGCAGTGCGCTTATCCTAACCATTAAATCAACGATAGAGTTAATGGGTTAACGTTACTCGTTAGAAATGGTAGGAGGTTTGCAGCACGCCTCCTACCGCATTGTCATCACCAAACATACCGGTGAAGTCTAAGAAAAACGAATCACCGAAGGCAAAGCCTGAACCCAATGAATAGAGATTAGCTGTAGAGTCTTTCATATCATGGCGATAACCCACTCGTAGCGACATCCAATCAAAGGCTCTAACTTCCCCCCCTAAGCGCCAATATTGAGTACCATCGAGCTCTTTAAACTTCTTATTTTCAATCAGATCGATATCTGTGGTTACCGATAAAATACTCCAGTCATAAGCCACTCCAGCGGTTACTAAGGGCTCTACGCGGTAGGTAAACTTTTGCCCTTCAACTTCTATGGTATCCACATCCTGGCTAATCAAGTTTCTCCCCGACAGACCTAGCGTCAGCCCTTCAAATGGTTGCAAGGCGACACCGATATCGAGGTTAAAGTTAGTCTCATCATTACGGTACTTAACGTCGTCAAAATCACTGGCATCAAAGTTATTCGCATTGGCAATATAGTTATAGGTGTCGACGCGCTGAAACTTTGGCGATATACCCACTGCAATCGGCATATTGACGATAGAAAGTGGAAAACTCAATGCAATACCTAAATCTGATACTGCGCCGCCTACCACTTGCCCTTGAGAGTCTAAATCAGAAATTTGTGGTGGATTATTAGGATCTAAATTATTGAGGGTATTGATATCTGACTGCGCGATATTAGCAACGCCGACGGCGTTGACATAAGTCTTATAGAAGATTGCCATCGGCATTCTTTGATGTGGAATGGCCACACTGAAACCAAGCCCTGCACTCGCATAGGCTGAAGTGCCCTTTAACGACTCTAAATCAGCTACTAAATCATCACGAAATTGATTAATATCACCACTATTGCCCGTATCAATCGCATCAGCTAAGCCATCGTATGAGTCAATCAGCGAATCAAACTTATCTATCATGTCATCGCTATCAGCCATATCGATTCCAAGAACAGGCATCAGCAGTACTGCAGAATTGTCTTTATGCGCATTAATCGCGAGTAAGGCAGGATTAACAAAAGCCGCCCCCTCTTTATTTGAAGCTGCAACGCCCGCTCCCCCCATAGCATCGCTTCGAGCCTCATAATATTCTTGCCCTGCATGGGCTGAAAAGCAATGTAACAAGGCACAAGCTAGTGCTATTTTCTTTAGGTTCATCCATTCCACCTTTTAATGTCCTTAACGCTCTAAGCAGCAATACGACTCAAATCGAAAAAAGGTTATTTTTGTTCTTAAGATATTCTAAGACAAAACCGACTAAAATGGATGACAAATTTAACTTTAAATAAACATTTATATAGCAAAATGTTTGCCACCCCAATCATCAGTAACAAACCGATTAAAGGGGGATCAAAATTAATTCAATTCAATTTTTTGGCAACGCCACATATTCCATAAAGTGCTGTGTAGTGAAATCAATAAACTGCCTTAATCGAGCTGGTTGAAACTGATCTTTGTTATAAAGCAGATAAAGCGGTGTATCCGATATGGTCCAATCTTCAAATACATGCACTAATTCACCGCTATCTAACTCCGTGCTACAGTAAATTTCAGGTAATCTGACAATACCATTTCCTGCCAACGCACTACTTTTCATCACGCGGCCATTTTTACATAAGAAAGTGCCAGCAATCGTGACCTCTGCCTTTTGGTTTTTATCGCTACGAGAGTGATAATTCCAGTGGTATACCGACCCGGTAATACAGGCATGGCTCTTCAACTCTTTTGGATGTTGAGGACGACCGCGCTTAGCAATATAAGCCGGCGATGCCAGTGTACAATTGGCAATGTCCATCAACTTTCTCGCCACCAAGCCTGAGTCTTCAAGCTCTCCCATTCTGAAGACCAAATCAAACTCATCAAGCACTAAGTCTACTCGCTGGCTACTAAAATCAAGATGGATCTGAATGTTCGGATGTTGGCTCATAAAGTCGTTCACCAGTTGGTTGACGATCTCTTCACCGATATAACCACCAACGCAGTTAATATTGATTTTTCCCTGCAAGTTATGGGCGTTATCAACCGTCTTGGCGACGGCTTGCTCCATAACATCTAAGGCATGTTGGCAGCGCTCATAAAAAAAGCTGCCCTGCTCTGTTAATCGCTGCGCCCTTGTTGTGCGAGTAATTAGGGTCACTCCCAGGTAGCGTTCTAATTGCGTTAACTGCTTTGAAAGGTGAGAACGAGAGCAACCTAGCTTTTCAGCCGCAAGGGTAAAACTGCCTTTCTCTGCAATCACGGTAAAGGCGCGAACATCTGCTAAATTTAGGTCTTGATACATGAACGGCAATCCATTTTATCTCGGTATGTTGACGAGCATTAGGAGTCATATATAAACAATCATATTCTCTATAGATTATATATCAACAATATTGGTTTATATAAAATACTCATCAATCGAGATCCTACCCCCTTATTGAGGCTGATATGAAACAATTAATCGTTATTACAGGTGCATCTTCTGGTATTGGTGCGGCAATGGCTAGAGCCTTTAGTGCTAAGGGTCACCCGTTACTTTTACTGGCACGCCGCATTGAACCTATGCAAGCTCTGGTACTTGAAAATAGCTTATGCGTCAGTGTTGACGTAACTGATGCAGATGCAATGAAAAGCGCTATTGCTGCAGCCGAAGCCAAGTTTGGCCCTGTAGGTTGCTTAATCAATAACGCTGGAGTCATGCTACTGGGCGCAGCGGATGTTCAAGATCCTGCCGAATGGAGCCGTATGCTTAACATCAACGTGATGGGTGTACTCAATGGTATTCACGCGGTTCTTGCCGATATGAAAGCGCGCAAAACAGGCACCATCATCAACGTGAGCTCAATAGCAGGCCGCAAAACATTCCCCAACCATGCCGCATACTGCGCTACTAAGTTTGCGGTACATGCACTCACAGAAAATATCCGTGAAGAAGTCGCCTTAGATGATGTGCGTATGGTGACGATTGCGCCTGGGGCAGTTGAAACCGAATTATTAAGCCACACCACCAGCGAAGAGATCAAAGCGGGTTACAACGAGTGGAAAGAGTTCATGGGCGGAGTGATTGAGCCAACAGCGGTTGCTGATGCAGCCGTGTTCGCCTTCGAGCAACCACAAAATGTATGTGTGCGTGAAATCGTATTAGCACCTACGCGTCAACAGCCTTAATCTTCCCTCACACAAGTTAATGCCCTTCCAGTCTTTCTGCTAGGGCTTTTTATTAACAGCAAGTCAACCTAGTTATCACTTTAGGGATAGCTAAAACCCAAAAACGTGACACAGACCTCGCACCAAAAACACTCCGCAAAACAAAAACAGATAATCAAAATCACACTCAAAACCACAAAACCCCTTAAAAACAACAGCAAGCACGCATACACCAACCTCCATTAGATTTTATTCAATGATCTTTTTATCAATTAGATTTTTATCATGAACATGATCAAGCTCAATATTTAACCCAACAACACCTGCTAAATTTAGTAACAACACGGAAGCATTTTTAAAGCATTTGATTAACCACGCAAAGGACGGCATCAAACCTATAAAAAAGTAAGGAATTGATGATGAAAACAATCTCAAAAATCGGAATAGGCCTTGCCCTTGCGCTGTCTTTGGGGCTTCAAGCCCAGGCTGCAGACGGCGGTAACCCTAAAAAGGGTAAGCACCTTTATAAAAAAGAGTGTAAAGCCTGCCATAGCAAAGGTGATGTGTGGGGAGAGATCACTCCAATGACAAAAACCATGAGCCAGTGGGATCGCTTCTTTAAACGTATGAAGCACAAAGGTGATCAAGAAGCCTTTAATGCGCTATCTGAAAAGGACTTAAAAGATATTCAGCAGTTCCTTTATGACCATGCGGCTGACTCAGATCAACCGCAAACCTGTGGCTAAGACGCGGTAAGCCGACTTACCACCATTCTTAGATTCTCAGAGTAACCAACAGATAAATTAAAAATGGGGAAAGCCTCAGGGCCTCGTGCTGCCAAAAATCAGCCAAGTCCAGGTTGCCCCTCAACATCAATCGAGACAAGACAACAGCAAGATAAGTCAAACCTCGAAAGGAGAGATGTTATGCGTACCCTTATATCACTACTCGTTGCCAATGCTATTGCCTTATCTGGCAGTGTATATGCCAATGAAAACGACGCTCAAAAAATTTCAGATCTAAAGCAACAGCTAGAGGACATCACCAGCGAGATTGACGATCTCAATGATCGCGTCGATAACAATGAGCGCCACTCCGCCCTCGACAGAATTTTGATCACTGGCGACTTTCGTACCAAAGCTCACTCACTTCACTATCAAAACGTGACCTGGAACCCTGCAATAAAGGTCAATTTTAGTGACTTTGGTGCCAAAGCGATGTCCGGCGTATTTGGCATGCCAAATGATCCAAGCTCACCTTTAGGCAAGATGATGGCAGCAGATCCGAATTTAGCGGCGGCATTCCAAAGTGGTCAGCTTCAGGGGATCATGCCTTATGTTTTAGCTCAAAAAACCACTCAAGATATCGATAACGATATTTTTTACACCACAAGGTTACGCCTCAATTTAAAAGCCAAAGTCTGGGACAACGTCAGTTTTGCGGGCCGGCTCTCTATGTATAAAAACTGGGGCGACTCTACCGGAGTGCAAGTATTCGATTCTTGGCGCTCATTTACCATGGATGGCACCAGCAGCGGTAACACCAGTGGCGACTGGCTAAGAGTCGAGCGCGCTTATTTCGACTGGAAGAACATCAACGGTTCACCATTCTATCTCTCCATTGGACGTCGGCCTTCAACCTATGGCCCCCCAACCCAATATCGTGAAAATGAGCAACGAGGCGGAACGCCATCAGGTCACTTAGTCAACTTTAACTTCGATGGTGCCACATTAGGATACAAGCTCGGAGAATTGACCGGAGTCGATGGCCAAGTTGTGCGTATCTGTTATGGCCAAGGCTTTGAATCCCAGTGGGGTAATGGCGAAATGTTTGGCGATATCGTCACCAAAGATACTCACTTAGGTGGCTTTAATATTGATGCGATAAATGATGGCAAAAACTTTCTTCAATTCACCCTCTTTGGCGCCAAAGATGTCAATGATGGCTTTAAAGGCACCATAGCCTTCCCGACTCAGCTAGCGGGTATTTTTGCGCCAACTATGTATCAAGATATGCAGAAGTTCAGCAACTTTAACTTTGAAACTCGAGTACAGCCCAGCGGTGTTATTGGCGATATGTTCTTAGGTGGGATCGGCTTTGCACGTGAAGAAGATAATGACGTGAAATGGTTTATCTCTGGTGGTTGGACACGCGCTGATGGTAACGGCAACGCAGGCATGTTCGGTGGCATGTTAAGTGATGCCGCTTTTGAAGCTCAGCTTAACGCCGATGGCACTGAGATCATCATGATGCCAAGTGCCGCTGACGACAGTGGTCCAAAAGAGGGTTACGGTGCCTATGTCGGTATTCAGATCCCTGCCCCATACGGAAAATTTGGTCTCGAATATAACTATGGGTCTAAATACTGGACCCCATTCACGCAAGCGCAAGACGACCCTATCGGCAGTAAGCTAGCGACTCGTGGCCATGTCGGCGAAGCCTATTACATGTTTGATATCAATCCACGTATGTTTATCAAGCTTGCAGGTCTCTACTATGACTTTGAATATACGGGTAGCGGCACGCCTGTAGGAGCACCTCAAGATATCGATGAGGTTATCGCAGGCACGGCTTACTCAATGTTACCCGTCGTCGACACCGCCTTTGATGTTAACGCCTCTCTCACCGTCAACTTCTAACAAAAATGGATTCCCCCTCGGCTAATTACCGAGGGGATGGAGATTCATCATGAAAACCATAGCTATCACACTCAGCCTGCTCACTATGCTCCTACACTGCACTAGCACCTGGGCAGCCCAAGACCATAGTGAGTTTATCCAAGGGCCATTTGCAACGGGTTCAGACGTTACAACTCAGTGCATAGAATGTCATGAAGATCATGCCGCAGACTTTATGAAATCATCACACTGGACCTGGGAACTAGAGCAGTCTCTTCCTGGGCGCAGCGTAAAGCGTGGCAAGAAAAATACCATTAATAATTTCTGTGTTGCGATCTCCAGTAACGAGCCCCGCTGCACAAGCTGTCATGCGGGTTACGGCTGGAAAGACAATAACTTCGACTTTACCGATATGACCAAGGTCGACTGTCTTATCTGCCACGACACCACCGGCACCTACGTCAAAGACCCTGCTGGCGCGGGTGAAGTCTCAAAGAAAGTCAACCTTGAACGGGTGGCGCAAAATGTAGGAACACCTGTGCGAGACAACTGCGGAACCTGCCACTTCTATGGTGGCGGGGGCGATGGCGTCAAACACGGCGATCTTGATTCTTCTATGTCTTACCCAGACAAACGTACCGATGTGCATATGGATACTGACGGTAATGACTTTCAGTGCCAAGACTGTCACGCCACGCTCAATCACCAAATAACAGGTAATGCCATGGGCGTCTCACCTGGAGGTAATAACCCAATCGGCTGCGTAAACTGTCACGAGAGTACGCCCCATGAAAACAGCAAGCTTAATGAGCACAGTCAAGCGGTTGCCTGCCAAACCTGTCATATTCCTGAATTTGCTAAAAACGAACCAACAAAAATGAGTTGGGACTGGTCAACCGCGGGCTCTGACCGGGAACAAACCCGAGATGAATATGGCAAGCACAACTACATGAAAAAGAAAGGTGACTTCGTATGGGCTAAGAATGTTATACCTCAATACGCCTGGTATAACGGTAAAGCCGATGCTTATATGGCTGGCGATAAAATACAGCCTAACGCTGTCACTAAGCTGACTCATCCTTTAGGCAACATCAAGGATCCTAAAGCCAAAATCGCACCTTTTAAAGTACATACGGGTAAACAGATCTACGACAAGAAGTTAAATATCTTCATCACCCCAAAAGTCTTTGGTAAAGATGGCTACTGGAAAACTTTTGACTGGGATAAAGCTGCTCAACTGGGCATGGCGCAAAATCAAACTATGGCCGAAAAAGGACTTAAGTACAGTGGTGAATATGATTTTGCTGCCACAGAGATGTGGTGGCCAATCAACCATATGGTTTCACCTAAGGAGGATGCCCTCAAGTGTAAGGATTGTCATAGCAAACAAGGCAGACTCGATTGGCAAGCCTTAGGCTATGACGGAGATCCGATGAAAGTGAAAGCAGGCCAAAAACACGCAAAATAACATTAACAGCAACGGATAATCATCAGTAATAACGACCCATAATCCTGCCAACTGACCTTGCAGAGACTCCAGTAGTAAGGTGATTCGTCAGCCAGCATTATCGACATCCGCTGGCTGACTCTTTTTCATTATGCCTTTTAGTTAACCGCCTCTCCCCCTTGTGCACCCATAAAGAAAACTCTTCTAATGCTTCTTTTTGACTATATCCATGCTGTTAAATTTAAGTTAAGTTACTGTAAACACCCATTTATGGGCTATCATTTAAACACTGTTTTACTCCGTCTAGGATGAGGTCAGCAAATGAGAAAAAACTTAAGCTTAATAAACAGTAATCGGGCTTGGGCCGAACTGTTTCTTTCCTCAATCTTCATCAATTTGCTCTCACTTGCCCTCCCCTTTACCATGCTGCAAATCTACGACCGTATTTTACCGAATCAAGGCTACGGCACCGCAAGTGTGCTGGTCTCTGCCGTTGCAGTCGCTATCTTGCTGGAGTTACTACTACGCTATGCTCGTAGCTGGATGTTGGCGTCATCCGCGGCTAACTTTGAGCTCAAAACGACCACTAACCTTGTTAGCGCCCTGATGCGTTCTGATTACCATCATGTGGAAAATCTCGGAGCGGGTAAGGTTTCTAATGGACTGGCAAGCATTGCTGCCATTCGTGAACTCTATTCAGGCCAAGCCTTAGTTGCCTTGATGGATTTTCCATTTGTCCTGATCTTTTTAGCACTCGTCGCCTATATAGGTGGCCCACTCGTGTTTATTCCCATTATCGTTTGGGCGCTTATTGGGGCCTTGGTGCTAGTGATAGGCCAAAAATTAACCCGAGTCACTGAAGCGTTAGCGCTAACAGATAATGAACGCTCTCGTATGCTGATATTGGTATTGTCGGGGTTAACCACGGCAAAAGCCTTAGCAATGGAGACGCGACTATCGACAACGTACAATGAGATCAATTACCGCCGTCTTGCACTGCAACAACAGGTCGACTGGCTTTCATCCAAGCTACAAGAACTTATTCAAGGCGCATCCCAAGGTACGACCTTATTAATCGTACTGATTGGTTGCTTAGAAGTGCTAGATGGAGATTTAACGACTGGTGGCCTAGCCGCTTGTTCAATTTTAGCTGGACGCGCAATCGCTCCTCTTAGCGCAATCATCAGTTTACGATCTCGACTCGTATCAGCTAAAACGGCCATGTCTCATGTCGATGATTTAGCCAAGCTACCTCTAGAATCCTTTAACGGTCACACTCAGTATCATCAAAAACTCCCCCTTGGGCCGATTACCTTTGAAGCTGCAGCAAGTCACCAAGTAGGCGCAAAACTCGCGAACTTTAACCTGAATATTCCTTCGGGTAGCTTAGTGACTATCACATCAGATCCACTAACCCACGCCAGTTTATTATTGAGTGTTGTTGGCGCATTTCACCATTTAGAGCAAGGAACAATTTATATCGCAGGCATTGCACAGCTAGAGCATAACGCCAACGAATATCGCCAATCAGTCACCTATGTATCCCCCTGGCCCACTCTTTTTGCGGGCAGCCTACTAGAAAATATGACCATGTTTAGACCGGAGCGAGAATCAAGAGCGATGGAGATAGCCGAAGCTTTAGGTTTGACGGTGAGTATCGCGAAACTCCCCGCAGGTTACCAAACCGAAGTCGGCGTGAATGACAGTCAAATGCTTAATAAGGGGGCGATTAAGCTCATTGCATTGGTAAGGGCGTTAGTGCAGTCACCTTCTATTTTATTACTCGATGAGCCATTGATCTCATTAGATACCGACTCACAGGTGCGCTTGCTGACAGTACTTAAACAGTACCAAGGCAAGATGACCATATTGTGCGCCTCTCACTTTGACACCCTTAACAGTCAAAGTGATTTGCGGGTCAATGTCAGCGCAAATGGCGAGTGTGAAATACTGCCAACAACATCACCGGCACAAGGATGAATATGATGACGACAGATCCCGTAAGTGTTCATTCTGAAAAGCAGCCTGACATGCCAGAGCTAAAACCCATACTCATCAGTTTATTTCAACAGCTTGGACTTTTTGCTCAAGCGACCAACTTAATCAATGACCAAACGTTCCAAGATATTGATACCTCTCAGTTAGCAGGCTTACTCAAGAAGCACCATATCGGCTTTTCAGTGTACAAGTTACACCAGCAAGCCATCGCTCAATCGATCCATCCATTTATTGTGGTACCCGAAACTGAGCCCGCCTTTATTGCTCGCCGCCGTGACGAGCTATTTGAAGCTTTCGATATCGCTACAGATCAATGGCAAAGCATTCAAGAAAGTGCCATCCCCAAACCTGCACACCTGTTTGTTATCGAATACCTGCCAAGCAGTAAACAAAATATTCGCGCCTTTGCCGCGCACATGAGCAAAAGGGCTAAATGGTATCGTCCAGTATTTTGGCTTAGTTTGCTTTCAAGCCTGACAGGCCTGGCTGTTCCCCTGTTTACCATGGCGGTTTACGATAAAGTCATTGGTGGGCAAGCTCCCAATGTACTCCCCAGCATTGCACTCGGCGCAGCGCTCGCATTGGGAATATTAGTCGCCAGCCGATTAACTCGCGCCAATGTATTAGCCACCACCAGCAACCGTTTCGCCAGAGATCTTTCCGATCTGACCTTTAGACGACTACTCAGCATGCCTTTGATGGTGCTCTCTCGAGTGGGGATCTCCAATCATATGGCAAGAATGCGCAACGCTGAAAAAGTACGAACTTTGTTAGCCGGTCCCGGCGGCGCAGGCTTGGTCGATCTGCCATTTACCCTCATCGCCTTTGTGACCATCGCCCTACTAAGTGGTTGGTTAGTCATCGTCCCCATTGTGATGCTATTGCTTTTTTACCTCGTAATGAAAGCTGTTAATAGATATGCACAATCGGCTTCACCGACGATTAGTGGTGATTATCAAAACTCGATTAATGAGCTAGCAAAGAACCTATTACAATTAAAAACCAGTGGAGAAACTGACGGCTGGAATACTAAATTTGCTCGTCAATGCAAAGAGAACTGTCGACAAAACTTTTTATACGCAAAACGCAATGGCCTTAATGCCGCCGTCGCTCATGCAATGAGCCTGCTTACTGCGTTAGTCACCGTATTTACAGGGATTTTCTTGGTGTTAAACCAGAGCATCAGTCCGGGAGCACTCATCGCTTGCGTCATGCTGATTTGGCGGATCACGGGGCCGGCTCAACTGGCTTTTTCCTCCAGCCAAAAAATCACCATGATGGGCTCTGCAATTACTCAGTTTGATCGTTTTATGCAAGCAAGCACTGAACAAAACGAGCTTAGGCTCGATACACCCGATACACATCAAGCACCCGGCATCAGCTTTCAACATGCAACGTTACGCTATTCTGCAGACTTAGAGCCATCCCTAGCCGGTGTTACCGTCGATATTGAGCCTGGAGAAAACGTTGCGATTATCGGTCCAAATGCTTGCGGTAAAACCTCAATGCTATTGGCGGCGATCGGTGTTGTTGAAGCCCAAGCTGGCTATGTCACAGTCAACAGTAAGAATCTTAAGCAATATGATCCTGAAGCTTTTAGACAGTGGGCCGCTTTTTGTCCTGCAGAACCGGACCTATTTCCTGGCACCTTAGCCGAGAACCTGCGCATAGCAAAACCTGAAGCGACAGATGCGGAGCTGACTAAAGCCTTAAAAGACGCAGGAGCAAACTCACTGCTCAATGCACTTGGAAATGACTTAAACATCAACCTATTTAATCGCGGTCACACGCTTCTCTCTGCCGTTGAAGGTAGCTATATTAGTCTGGCTCGCGCCTTACTTAAGCAGTCCAGATTTATCGTACTAGACGAACCCATTGCTAACCGTAACCCTATAGCTAAGGCGCAACTCCTCAAAACCTTTAGTGAACTTAAAGGACAGGCAACGGTGCTATTTACCAGTCATGACCAAGAGTTGATCCAGCAAGCCGACAAAGTCGTAATTTTAGATAAAGGTGCTGTGGTTTACGCCGGCCCCATTCCAGAACAAGCACCTCAGCAACCACCAGCTGCGTCATCTCAGGAGAACCTCTCTAATGGATAATCGACAACTAGCAAATCGAGTCTGGCCTGAGCACGAGTTTACCGATGCGATTGAGGCGCCAGCGGAGCGAAAGCTGATCAAGCGTATTATTTTGCTTATCACAGGCTCTATCCTGATCATGCTGCTGTGGTCTATTTTTACCCATGTTGAAGAGATCTCTAAGTCCAAAGGCCAAGTGGTACCGCTAGGACATAGACAGGTTATTCAAAGCCGTACAGGAGGCACCATTGCTTCTGTTGAAGTCGAAGAAGGCGATGTCGTTAAAGAGGGCGATATACTTGCCACCTTTGTCTCGATTGACAGTCAATCGGCAGAGGAGGAGCTCGCCAGTAAACGCGCTAATTTACTACTCAAAATTGAACGTTACGATGCCTTTATCGATAAGCGTGACGCCGACTTTACTGAGTTTGCCATTGAGTACCCACAACTGGTCAAGCTACATACCGCCTCACTTAAGCGTATGAATGAGGAGCGCACTGCTGTAGCAAGGCTTTCTGAGTCAGACATTGCTAAATCCCAAGCTGAAATTGACGGCTTACA
Organism: Shewanella sp. 125m-1; assembly: GCF_052977065.1. Taxonomy (NCBI): domain Bacteria; kingdom Pseudomonadati; phylum Pseudomonadota; class Gammaproteobacteria; order Alteromonadales; family Shewanellaceae; genus Shewanella; species Shewanella sp. 125m-1. The sequence continues at coordinate 1,505 of NZ_JBRILT010000048.1, read as the reverse complement.
AGCAGAAATTCCACCGTTAAGCGATCAGATTAAAACCGCAGAGCAGACACTTAAGATGATGCAATCGGTCACCGAAGTGCAAGCTGTTTCTAAGCTACGTATTTTAGAGTCGCAGCAAAAGCTTGATGCCTATATCCGTGAGCTAAAAAGCATGGAAAGTAAGCAACAAGTGCTGGCCAAAAACTTGCTCAATTTAGAGCAACAGCTGAAACAGAAACAAGCAACCTTGCTCAAAGAAGTTGGGGAAAAACGTACCGATGCTCAGGCTGAACTGCTGGGTATTATTGCCCGCTTAAAATCATCTGGGTCTCTGGTCTCTGAAAATACCATGACCGCCCCCGTCGATGGCATTATTCAATCCATCCCCTCCACGTCATCTGGCAGTGTTATCCAACCAGGTGGAACGGTTGCCGTAATTGTACCTATGACCAAAACCGGCTTAATGGAAGCTAAACTCTCTCCGCGAGATATCGGCTTCGTTCGTGTTGGTCAACCTGTACGGATCAAAATTGATGCCTTTGACTACAGTCGCTACGGCGCCCTTGATGGCATAGTCAAACGGATATCTCCGAGCACCGATGCCGATGAAAAAGGCGGCGTATTTTACAAGGTGCAAATTGCCATCGATAAACCCTATTTTTCCGATAAACCGGGTCAGTTTGATCTAATCCCTGGCATGACTGGTGAAGCAGACATCGTCACTGGAGACAAAACGGTATTTCAATATCTATGGAAGCCTGTATTTACTAACGTAACCGAAGCTTTTGGTGAGCGATAAAGAGGATGTAAATAATGAGTCATGACGAGAATAAGCACACATCAGCCTCTAAAACACCTAATAACGCCACCGATAGCGAACACGCGCAGCAAAAAAAACGCGATCAAAAATCGAAGTTAAAAGCCAAACAACTCGACAAAGATGTTGCTCGCTTAAAAGCAAAAGAGCTTCGAGATACCGAGAAAGCGACAAGCATTGGTAATAAAGATCTCGTTGCCGATAAATCTTGGAGCGCCGCCACTCCCATAGCAGATGTAGACACTAGCCCCTCAAACAAGGCAGCCACCGCAAGCGAAGATCCTCTAGCATCCACACGTTCAAATAATGACAATGTACAAGCTCAAGCATCAGCTATCCAGCCCAGTAAAGAAGAGCAAGTTACCCCTCCAGCATCACAAGATAGCCAAGCTCAACAAGCAACAGGAACACGTCCGCATAGCGCTATCCAAACTTCAGGTTTCAGAGCCGGAGCACATTTTCATGCCACTTCAGATAAAAGCCCCGAGTTAAGCACGATTGCACAACCGCTGACCTTTAGCGCAAATGAGCATAATCAGCCTCATTTTACGGTAGCGATGACAACTGATACTAATGCTCAGCAAGTCAGCACCCTGCAAAATAAACCCACTTTAACAACTACCGAGACTGGCACTGGCACTGGCACTGGCACTGGCACTGGCACTGGCACTGGCACTGGCACTGGCACTGGCACTGGCACTGGCACTGG
>NZ_JBRILT010000047.1:0-37920 GCF_052977065.1 Shewanella sp. 125m-1 | reverse complement strand
CACGGGTACCAAATAATTCTCTACGGAGAGTTGCAGATAAGCCTCGACAATGTCGGGGCTTTTTTGTATTTCAAATTTAACCCTGAATAAGCGAAAAGGGATTTATTTTTTGTAAGAGATGCCTCGCTGAATAAGCGTGCCTCTCATTTGATAGAGCAGGTCTGGTAAGTGTACCATATTCATATGAAGAGTGACTAAACCAGCCATTGAGCTGGTTTTTTTTACGTTTAAGTTTTAGCTTCAGTAAATCACTCTGAAACATGCATCAAGCGACAAGCGATTTATTTTGATACGAGATCCCCTCAATTTCAATAAAGTAGGCCGGGCTGCTCTTTTTATAAAGCAGTACAGGCCAGGACACAGCCTTCTTATAAAGAATAAATAACCAAACCTGTATTAAATAGGCCTAAAAAAGCCCTAACGAGTAGGGCCTTATAAAGATTGAGATTAAATGCATTTAGCGGGTTTCGGTAGGCCGGCTATTTTGGTTGCCTGCTTGGCGGGACCAACGGGGAACAGGGTATAGAGATACTTAGAGTTTCCCTTGTCAGCTCCAAGCTTAAGGCCTATTGCTTTGACTAATACCCTTATAGCAGGGCTAGTCTTAAACTCGAGGTAAAATTCTCGGACAAAGTTAATCACTTCCCAATGTGCATCAGTGAGCGCTATCTTTTCTTCCTCTGCAATGACTAGCGCCAATTCTGGAGTCCAGTCACTTACCGACTTTAAATAGCCTTGCGGATCGGTGTCTATCTGCTTTCCATTAAATTCTATCATTTTACCAACTAATTACTTTATCGTGCGTTAGACTAAGCGCCACAAATTCGTTGTAGTTTATCAGCTCTATCTCTTTTAAAAAGCGAGTAAGGCCCCGAGCATCGACATCTTCTTGCAAAGCAACACATCTATACTCAGATAATTGTGCTCGCCACGCTTGTTTGAGCAAACTGTTGACACCATTGCCTGACAATAAGATGCAATCTTCTTTAGTTGCATAACGTAAGCATGTTTTTAGTGATGCACTCTGGTCAGGAGAGTGCTGTATTAGATGTAATATCATCAGAAAACAATTACCTCATCGACACCGGCTAAATGAGTGGAAATCTCTATGGCAGTTGAAATAGAAGCTGTAATTCGAAAATCTGTTTCAAGCAAACCCAATTCGTGCATCGACTCTTGGCATACTAATACAGTGTCTATATCGTAAAGGGGGAGTGCACCGAGTGTCGCTATATAGTCTTTACAACCAATAGATTCAGGATCTTGGTTTTTTAATAATGTTAACAGGCCTTCATCGGTAAATATAAGGCTAACTTCTTGTTCAAAACTGGCACTTAACAATGACAGATCAAGACCTTCTCGGCCGTGTGCTGTACCGTGAGGAGCCTGTTTAAAGATAATACAAAGTTTCTTCATGCATGCTCCTAAAAACAGATAAGTCTGTTAGCTTTCTCAATACCGGTAACTAACTCACCCAAACCACCCATAGTAAATGGAGCTTGCATATTCCAATGCTCTAAGCGGTTTTCTTTAGCCTCAGACTCAGATAATACACCACGGCGCAGCGCAGCAGATACACAATTGACCAAAGCGACACCGTGCTGCTCATGCAAGTCAATCCATGCTTGCTTTAGATCAAACTCATCACTAGCCGGACTATTAAGGTGATTAGTATTAAGAACGCCATCTTGGTAGAAGAAAATCTTTTCGACAATATGGCCGCTATCAACAGCCGCTTTAGCGAACCGATAGGCACTGTAACTCGAGGCGCTGCCGTAAGCTGCTGAGTTAACTTGGATAATAAATTTGCTCATGATAAAAAAAATGGCCCTGTAATAGGACCATTTTAACTCAATTAAATTTAATTGGTATTAGTCATCGCCGCCAATACCCATTAAATGTAGTAGAGCAATGAAAAGGTTCAAGAAATCTAAGTACAAAGAGATTGTCGCGCGAATGTAGTTAGTTTCGCCACCGTTAACGATTTTGCTTGTATCGTAAAGAATGAAGCCTGTCATTAATAATGCGATACCGGCGTTAAGCGCCATAAACACCATGCCGTTACCTAGGAATAGGTTAACGAGAAGGCCTACGACCATGATAACAAGACCGGCAATAAGGAAACCACGCATGAAAGAGAAATCTTTCTTAGTCGTAACAGCATAACCTGAAAGGGTGATGAAGATTACTGAGGTTAATCCCAATGCTTGCATGATCAATTGTGGGCCGTTGGCCATACCTGCGTAATGATTAAGGATATAACCTAGCGATGCACCTTGCATACCTGTAAAAGCAAACACCCAGAATAGACCCGCACTAGAGTCAGCTTTTCTTAGTGTTACAAATAAAAGCACTAAACTACCAAGTGATAGTCCAATAGACATTAATGGGCTAATTGCTAATGCCATCGCCAAACCTGCGCACACTGCAGAAAAAGCTAAGGTCATAGAGAGCAGCATATACGTATTTTTAAGCAGTTTATTTACCTCAACGGTAGTACTGCTATACGCGGTTTGTTGTGTCATATCTTTCATATCTTTCTCCGAAGACAAAATGTAAAGCTATCTATTTGAACATGAGTTAAACAAGGAGTTCCCTCACAGTCAAAATGAGAACCTATCGCTCGTTAAGTTATTGAATCATACAGCAGGCACAACAAGGTATAAAGCGCTTAGCGGATAAAAGACCTCAAGTTAAGCTTAGTTAATCGAGCCAATCCTTATGTAATTTTTCACTATCACCTAAATAATTAAGTACCCAGGCCATGGCTGGCGATTGATTAGTGGCGTTCCAGGCTAAACAACAAGGGCTGGTAAGCTTTGGGCGTTCAAGTTGTTTTTCAATAAGCGCGCCTGTTTTGATAAACGGGAATGCAAAATGCGCGGGCATATAACCAATACCAAGACCCTCTCTAAAACAATTAATCGCGCGGATCCAATCAGGTACAACAAGACGTCTTTGATTCTCAAGTAACCAGGTCATCCTTTTGGGGATTTCACGTGAAGTGTCTTCAAGACATATAGAAGGGTATTGCCTTAATTCATCGTCACTTAACGGTCTATCAATATTGGCCAGCGGGTGGTTTTTGCCAACAAGAAAATTCCATTCAATTTCTCCCATGTCCCTAAAATGGAAGTCTCCACCGACAGGTATAGCTGTTGTTGCACCGATTGCAATATCACTTCGTCCCGTTGCAATTGACTCCCAAACACCATTAAACACTTCGATGCGGATAATCAGCTCGACATTATCAAATGTACGGTAAAAATCGGCGATTAAATTACTGATTTTGTCGGCCCTAACAATGTTGTCGAGGGCAATAGACAGGGTGGGTTGCCAACCATTTGCAACCCGAATCGTATCGGCTTTCATCACGTCTAAATCGGTGAGTAAGCTTCTTGCTTGCTTAACAAAGTGCTCTCCTGCAGGGGTTAAGCTCACACTTCTATGGTGCCTAATAAACAAGACAACCCCTAACTCTTCCTCAATTTGTTTAACCGCATAGCTTACGGCGGAAGGAACTTTATGTAATTTATTGGCTGCAGCGGTAAAGCTACCTACACGGGCTACCATGTCAATGAGCTGAAGAGATTGTTCTGAAAGCATTGGTCACATCCTGCTGTGAGTTTTTTTGATGGCTAATGTGAAAAATAAACGTTTCACAGGGGTTTAGCAAGTGTTTACACTGCGCGCCATTATTAAATTACCATTTAAAATTTTACTTATGAAACCTCTAATGAATGTTAAATACTATGTGTTTTTAGCCTACCTTGCGTTACTAAGTATGTTAGGTTTTATTGCAACCGACATGTACTTACCTGCGTTCAAAGCAATTGAAGACTCAATGGCAACCTCGCCATCACAAGTCGCGATGTCTTTGACCTTCTTTTTAGCGGGCTTGGCACTGGGTCAATTATTATATGGTCCATTAGTAGAGCGCTTTGGTAAGCGTAACTCACTCATTTTTGGATTAGTATTATTTTCGGTTGCGAGCTTTTCACTATCTGTTAGTGACTCAATGTTAGTATTTAACATATCACGATTTATGCAAGCGTTGGGTGCTTGTTCTGCAGGTGTGATCTGGCAAGCCATTGTGATTGAGAAGTATGATGCTTCAAAGGCGCAAAGTGTTTTTTCAAACATTATGCCGCTTGTGGCGTTATCGCCAGCATTAGCCCCAATTTTAGGTGCATTCATTCTGGAATCAATGGGCTGGGAAAGCATTTTCGTTACTCTGACGTGTATGTCAGTCGCCATGATTTTATTGACAGTTTGGTTTGTGCCAAGTGAAACCAAAGCGGTAAATCATGAAAAGAAAGAGATCAGTTACCTTAAAATTTTTAAGAACACCAAATATTTAGGCAATGTTGTTATTTTTGGTGCTTGTTCTGGTGCATTCTTCTCATACCTAACTGTTTGGCCTATGGTTATGGAGCAGCATGGATTCGATGCTACAGCGATCGGTTTGAGCTTTATTCCACAAACTATCATGTTCGTTTTAGGCGGCTATGCAAGCAAGACGCTTATTCGTAAAGTCGGTGCCGAAAAAGCGCTAACAGTATTGTTATCAGTATTTGGCTTATGTTCACTTGCCATCGTTGTAGTGACTATTTTGATTACAGGCTTGTCAGTATTCCCACTGCTAGCTGTGTTCTCTGTTCTTGCTGCATGTAATGGTGCGATATACCCCATCGTGGTTAATGGCGCCTTACAGCAGTTTCCTGAAAACGCTGCAAAAGCGGCAGGTTTACAAAACTTCTTACAGATAAGTTTATCTTTTGGCGCTTCAAGTCTTGTTGCCATTTGGGCAACCAGCGGTGAAGTGGCGATAGGTTGGGGCATCATGATCTGTTCATTTATTGTGTTTATTGGCTACAAGCTACGTAATCACAATAATTGGCAAGAAGTGAGCGAAAACATTGTTATGCCCGATCCTGCTCGCATCGCAATAAATCAGGATGATAAATAAGCTAAACAGCTTGGTAATTGTTCAAAGAGATAATTTATGATAATTATCTCTTTACAAGGTTAACAGAGCGCTATATTATTCGCGGCGTTCGGAGGGATGGCAGAGTGGTCGAATGCACCGGTCTTGAAAACCGGCATGGGTTTATAGCCCATCTAGGGTTCAAATCCCTATCCCTCCGCCACATATAGAGAAAAGGCTTCCAGTAATGGAAGCCTTTTTTCGTTTCGGTTATAAAGCTGATTAGAACCCAGGATTCCTATTGTTTAATAGTTAGCTATCCCAGCACCACATTTAGATAAGGCCTCAGCAGAAATGCAGAGGCCTTTCGCATTCTTGAGGTCATATTGAACCCTAGGGTTGCTATTGTTAGAAGCCGGCTATCCCTACGCCATATCTAAAGAAAGTGCTTCCACTCTAGAATGAAGAGTGAAAGCCCTATTTACGTAAATCAGGGCTGAAGTCAGATTTTCTATTATTAGGTTAAATTTAACACTTTACTGCACTCTATTAATCATTCTATACCCATCTATTGGCGTTTTGCTATTCCAGCTTACAGTAACGTCCCCCTTTATCCGTTTGTAATAATTGCCGAGTATCGTTTAGGAGTCATTTAGGTTTAATACTTCAAACTTCATACAACTTTGGAAATGGTCGTTATTGCGGTTTATTTTATGAAGGGTTTAGTCCATCTAAAGTGAGTTAGAGAATGGAATAAGTTCAAATAATATAGTGACCAGTTAGCGCTAGTTTGAATCATTTGTACTCATTAGTAATTGGCAACATAAGTTACTTAATTACATTAACTACGCCAGGAGTTCACTAATTGACTCTTCGGTAACACTTAGTAGGAAATCATTATGTCTCAGGAAAAATACGCTAATTTAAATCCTTACGAACAATTTAATATCGAAGTACCAGAAAGCTTCCCTGAAGAGGGAATGGCTGCTCGCGCTGCCGCAGCACTAGTTAAAAGTGAATGCTGGACAGACGCAAACCCAATGTTAAATCTGTCATCTTTTGTGACAACATTTATGGAGCCTGAAGCAGCCGAAATATTTAAAGAAGGCTCGTTTAGAAACTTTGCTGATCCTGATATGTATCCTCATACTAAAGCGACTGAAGAGAAATGCGTTAATTGGCTACATGAGTTATGGAATGGTCCAAAAGACGTGGAAGCATATGGCGCTGCGACAGTTGGTTCTTCTGAAGCCTGTATGCTTGCGGGGTTGGCACATAAGTGGAACTGGCGTCAAGAACGAGAAAAAGCTGGTAAAGATTCGACTAAACCTAACATGGTTACGGGGGGGAACGTACAAATTGTGTGGAAAAAATTCCTTAAATATTTTGACGTTGAACCTCGTATCGTTCCACTAAAAGCAGGTCAATACCGGTTAACTGCTGAACAGCTTGACGAGTACGTCGATGAAAACACAATTTGTGTCGTTGCCATCGCAGGGCAAACATTTACAGGGGAAGATGATGACTTCCAAGCCATCCATGATTGGTTAGATGCTTTTGAAGAAAAAACGGGCATTTCAATTCCTATGCATATTGATGCAGCATCAGGTGGTTTTGTTAATCCTTTCCTTTACCCTGAATACAAATGGGACTTCCGCTTACCTCGGGTCAAGTCGATTAATGCTTCTGGCCATAAGTTTGGCTTAGTGCCTCCAGGTCTTGGGTGGATTATTTTCCGTGAACGCGCAATATTTAACGAAGATTTAGTATTTTACGTTAACTACCTTGGCGGTGAAGCAGCTACAGCCACTCTTAATTTCAGTAAGAGTTCAGCGACCGTGCTCGCACAATATTATAACTTTATCCGACTTGGTAAAGCGGGCTACACAAGCATTATGAAGCAAACCGTAGCAAATGCAGAATACCTAAGAGATCGCTTACTCGCCACAGGGAAGTTTAAAGTGATGAATGAAACGCAGCGGATCCCTGTGGTAGCTTTGACTCTAGATGAGTCAATTACTCAATATAATGAATTTGATATTTCCAATAAAGTTCGTGAACATGGTTGGATTTTATCCGCTTATTCAATGCCTGCTGACGCTCAAGAAGTGAACAGCTTGCGTATCGTTGTAAGGCCACACCTTAATCGAGACTCTGCTGAAATCTTAGCTAGAGACATTGAGATGGCATGTGAATATTTAGAAGAGCATGGCGGTAATGCAACAGCTCCGGTATTGCATGATCTTCATAAAGTGTCCTCTGGTAAGTGTTAATTAAATCACTAATCACTAATGAAAAAGAAGTAACTAGTCGTTACTTCTTTTTCATCATCAATACTGACTGGATAAAATTATGAACGTTCGTTCTAGAATCTTAGGTTGTTTATCTAATCCACCTAAACACATTATTAGCCTTATATTGGGGCTATGTGGTCTTGCAATCTTAACCATAGGTAATGCATACGCCTCATCGGCTGAGCCACAATCATATCAAGGGGTTGCTTGGGCTTTTAATTATTTAGCACAAAATCCTTTTGCTTACTTATTTTTAACACTGGCTATTGGTTATCCTATAGGCCGTATTACCATCGGAGGGATTTCGCTCGGCGCGACAGCCGGTACATTAGTGACAGGGATCCTCATAGCTTTAGCCTCAAGTGCACTTTATGGGATCACCTATAACATTCCAGGTCTTGTCGAAGATATCTTCTTGATGCTTTTCATGTATGCATTAGGCATGCGGGTAGGGCCACAATTTTTCTCAGGCTTAGCCCGAGGCGGCGTAGATTTCTTAGTGATTGGCCTGATTGTGGTTTTCTCTAACTTCTTAATCGTATTCTTTGGCGTTAAAGTACTCGATTTAGGTCCTGGTTATGCTGCGGGAATTATTTCTGGAAGCTACACTGTGACGGCTGTTATGGGGGTTGCTCAATCGGCTGTATCTAGCGGGGCATTTAAACTTCCTGAAGGTGTAACTGCTGATATGGTTGGGGCAAACATGGCTGCAGGCTACGCGATTAGTTACGTATTATCTTCGATATTCATTATTCTACTTATTAAGTACTTACCAAAAATGTTTGGTAAAGATGCTGTAGCTGAAGCTCTAAAAGCTGAGAAAGAGTTTGGTGGGGGAGAGGACGGTGGTGCATTACCTGGCACTGCAGGCGCGTCAATTCTTGGTTTTACTGACAAACAAATTCGCACTTACCTCGTTGAACATAAAGAAGTGGTGGGTAAAACGGTAAATCAGCTGTTTAAAATGAATCCCCATGCCACAATCGTAAAAGTAGTTCGTGGCGATGATGTGATTGATGCGAATGATAATCCAACCATTCAGTTAGGCGACATTGTGGGTGTGATGGGCGATTACAATTTACTCCTTAATGGTAAGGATAAAGTCGGTAAAGAAGTGGATGAACGTCGCGCGAGAATGGTTGATATCGAAGTGGCCGATATCCATGTTGGAAAAAGTGAGTTCGCTGGAAAAACGTTAGCAGAAGTTGGATCCCAAATGGGCTTTGGGATCCATTTAAAATCTATGTTTAGAGCTGGTGTTGCCATTCCTCACCTTCCTAAAACAGTGGTAGAAAAAGGTGATGTTTTACGACTAGCAGGTCCTACATGGTGTATAAATCAAGCCGCTAATGCATTAAAGGGGGTGCCTATTATTGAAAGTGCCTACACAGAAGTGTCATTTATGTCACTGGCACTATTCATAGGCTTTGTTATTGGGCATGCCAGCGTTGAAATTAGCGGTATTCCATTTGCGTTAGGTACCTCAGCGGGCTGTATGTTAATGGGTATTTTAGTTTCATGGTTACGCACCCGAAATCCTGATTTTGGTGGACCGACTAGCGAAGGCGCACGCGCGTTTCTCAATGACATAGGGTTGAGCCTATTTGTTGCTGTGTTGGCCGCAGGAGTCGGGCCAAAAATCATGTCATCATTCCAAGGTACCGTCGTAATATGGATAGCTGTACTTGGCTTGCTAGGAGCCTTAGTTCCACCTTTCTTGGCATGGATTTATGGCTATTATTTTAGAAATATGAACCCGGTCATACTTGCTGGGGCGTGTGCCGGAGGGCGAAATAGTACACCGGCACTCAATGGTATTCAGGATATTTCTAAAAGTGGCATAGCGGCAGTAGCTTACCCCGTTCCCTATGCATTAACTTCCGCTATCGTGCTTATTTTAGGTTACATGGCAATGGTATTTTCATAGTTGACCCATTTTAAATAAATCGGTTTCCTCAAAACACACCTTAGCAGTGGTTAACCAGCCTTGCTAAGGCTCTATTGTCAGTATAATTAATTCCATTCCTAGAGAGCTATAATGACTCAAGAACCTCCTATACGTATTGCGATTAACGTAATGCGCGCTCGTTTAACGGTTGTTGGTTTCAATATTGCCATCGTATCCTTCCAAATATCAGAGTTAGTTGAAATGGCCGGCGGGATCTCCGTTCCTGGACTTGAACATGCGATACATTTTCGAGCCGATATGGCGCTATTTATTGCATTAGCTTTTTCGTTATTATCTTTGGTTGCTTTTATCAGTTCTTCTGCGATAGACGAGACTGGCACCTGCGACCATTGGTCTTTTATTGTTGGCGATATATTGATGTATTTAGGCCTAGCAAATACCGTAACAGGCTTTTTCTCACCTTTAAACCAGGAGTTTTGGCTGGTGGTGAAACAATTGCCCTCGTTAGAGCAACAAATAGCAATGTTTCGGCAATCAATTCTTATTCTCGGATCATTAGCCTGGGTTGCGGCAATATATGTAGGCCCAATTGTTACTCTTGTTCGATCGCCATTTCATAAACACACTAATCTTAGTTTGTTGCTGATGTACATTCTGTCATTAATCATGATGGTTTGGTTTAACCATCAAGTATATTCATTTGAACTGATAAATAGCAGTGACAACCTGCTGTATTCGTATACATTTTTCTATGAGTTCTTACAACCAATACTGTGGTAATGGTTTTATTAAGTGATGATGTTTCTGGGGTGGGGGGACGCTCAAAAAAAAGATTGATACAGAGTTAAGATAAGCATGAGATGAATTGTTGATATCTCGTATTATTTAACAGGTTTAATTCTTTTCCAATTTCAACAATCAAATAAAAGCCCCTTAGGGTAGGGGCTTAGTCATTTTTCGTCGCAGATTGAACATCATTGCTAATTAACCAAGATTGCTCAGTTGCTAACTCTGTTCAGTTAATTTAGATGTGCCGCTAATGGTTGGCGTATCAATCACCCCGTCAACAGGTTCTTGCACACGAGATTTGCTGCCAATTAATCGTTTAATGTCCTCAATCGTCACGTACAAGCACGGGATTAATACTAATGTCACAACAGTGGCAAACAGCACACCAAAGGCTAATGATACAGCCATAGGGATCACCATCTGCGCCTGCATACTGGTTTCAGTCATGATGGGCACTAAACCGATAAAGGTCGTGAGAGAGGTCAATAAAATGGCTCTAAAACGGCGACAACCCGCTTCGAGTACCGATAGTTTCATCGCAATACCAGATTCCCGTGATTTATTGATGTAATCAACCATCACCAGCGAGTCGTTCACCACAACACCTGCTGCCGCAATAATACCAAATACTGAAAGGGCACTGAGATCGAGTCCTAAAAGCATATGCCCAAGGACAGAGCCAATGACACCAAAAGGGATCACCGACATGATCATGATTGGCTGAGAATATGACTTTAACGGTACGGCTAATAGGCTGTAAATCACCAGCATAGAGATTAAGAAGTCTCGTAACTGAGTATCAGCACTATCTAGTTGCTCCTGGATATTACCAGACACCTCACTCTTAACCCTTGGATACTTCTTTAATAACTCTGGTAAATAGTTATCTCGAATATCTTTAGCAAGTTTAAAGGGCTCTGCTTGATCTGCATCTACTGAACCCCAAACATTAATTGTTCGGTTGCCATTTTCACGGCGAATACTGTTAACGCCATCCGTTACAACTATTTCTGCAACTTCAGACAATGGGATCTCAGCCCCTTGTGGAGTTTTTATGTTTACATCTGATACCTGCGCGATGGAGTTACGCTGCTCTTCAGGATAACGCAGCATGACTTTAATCTCTTCGCCATTACGTAAGATCCGCTGAGCTTCAAGGCCATAAAAACTATTACCGACCTGACGCGCAATATCGGCAAGCGTTAAGCCTAAACTATGAGCAAGAGGCTTTAATTCAAATTGGATCTCTTTAGCGCTGGACTGACGGCTGTCATTAACGTCACCCACACCTTTAAGGGTATTCAATTTTGCTTTGAGCTCTTTTGCTGCTGCGACTAACTGCGCATCATCCTTACCTTCAAGTCTGAAGCTAATATCGCCATCATCGCGACCTCCACCAAATAGGTTATCCTGGATAGTAAAAGACTTCATGCCGGGGATTAATGGCATATTCTGGCGCCATAGCTCTGCCACCGCAAAGGTATCGATTGGACGAATTTCTGGATCAACCAGCTTAGTCATCACTTGTGCCGAGGTGCGGCCACGAAGTTCGACTTGCATGTCTGATATCATCTTTTGCCCATATTGTTGCTCAAGCTTGCTATCAACGTTTCTCAATGCTTCTTCAATAGATAAGGCTGCTGATAATGTCGCTGTTTCAGACGCATCAATATTCATCTCAAAAGTGATCCGAGGAAAGTCATGCGGGATCTTAGGTTGGCCAATAAAACGAATTAAGCCACCTGAATAAAGACCTGCACAAATTAGGATCAGACTGAAGAAAACCATAATGACTGTGTAGCGATACTTAACAGCAACTTCAAGAGAAGGGCGGTAATAGTGAGTGATTAGGGTTTTAAGGCCGGTATCAACTTTCCCTTGTAAAAAGTTAACCACGATACGTAGCCAGTCAATCGGATTCTTTGATCCTGGTTTAACGATAGTTTTTTGCTTCATACGTGCCAAATGCGCGGGCAAGATAAGCTTAGATTCTACTAACGAAAAGATAAGACATAAGATCACCACAAAGCCGATAGCCTGGCCAAATGCAGAAGAGGGACCGTCGTCGAGTGTAATAGGTAAAAATGCTGCAATGGTGGTTAACACACCAAAGGTAGCTGGCATAGCAACCCGCTTTACGCCACGAATAACATTATCTAAGCTTTGGCCTTTTTCTTCGCATTCGGCGTGAGCACTTTCGCCCATGACGATGGCATCATCGACGACAATACCGAGCACTAAAATGAAAGCGAATAGGCTGATGACATTAATCGTGACATCAATCATACCCATAGGCATAAAGAGTAAGGTGCCTAAGAAACAAACAGGTAAACCCATCATCACCCAAAATGCCAGTCTCACTCGTAAAAATAGTGCTAGTAATATAAAGACTAATATGGCACCACTTTTCATGCTGTCGAGCATGAGGTTTAAGCGACCTTCAAGGTAATAGGTCATATCGACCCAAGGCTCTAATTTAACCCCTTGAGGCAACACTTTCTGTTTATCGCTAATGTAAGCCTTAACGACGTCAGCAACATCGGTTAAGCTCTGATCGTTAGCGGCGCCAATAAAGAAAGTAACTGAGTTTTTACCGTTAAATTTAGAGTATTGAATACCTTCTTCAAAACCGTCGATTACGTTTGCCACATCGCCTAACAGCAAAGTGGTACCATCTTCAAGGGTGATTAACGGCAAGCTTTCAAACTCATAGCCGACATAGGCCTGATTTTGAACGCGTAAGTTAATATAACCGTTCTCGGCCCTTATCTGTCCAGCTGACATGTTACGCGAATAACCACGAACCGCTTCGGCGACATCATTAAAACTTAAACCAAACTCTCGTAATCTATCTTTACTGACTTCAATGGCAATCTCATAGCCAAGTCCGCCATAGAAATCCGTGATATTAACCAGTGGTAATTGTAAAAGCTCATCGTGAATTTTTTCACCCAAGTCTTTTAGTTGTCGTTGGGATAAATCACCATAGAGGCTCATATACATCACTTCTTGGCGAAGTTTTATACGCTCAACTTTGGGGCGCTCCATGCCATCGGGGAAACTTGAGATCGAATCAATTTCTGATTTTACCTCCTCCAGTACCACCTGTGGATCATAAGAGTCTTCTACACGGAAATAGCCTGAAGAGACATTACGGTTAGAATAGGTGATCACTCGCTTAAGGCCCTGCACACTTTCCAGTGCTTCCTCAATCTTAATGGTGATCCCTTCTTCTACCTCTTGTGGTGCTGCGCCGGGGTAGACCGCGTTGAATTCTAACCAATTGATCTCAACGGCTGGGAAGAACTGCTTACGAATCGTGTTAGCGGTAAGTAAGCCGCCTATGATAATGATAATCATCAATAAGTTAGCAGCTACACTGTTACGCGCAAACCAAGCGATAATGCCTTTATTGGTATCGATCATGAATTATTCCTCATCTTCCATCGCTATCTGGGTAGCTTGTGGAGCGGTAGGTTCATCCTCAGATAAGGCTTTATCTTCTGGTAAGGCGAGCTGCATGCCTTCAATCGGGTAATCAAGGGCTGAGGTGATGACATTCATACCTGCTTCTAATCCCGCAGATACAATAACTTTAGCGCCTATTTGACGCAAAATAGTAATGTCTTTATATCTAAGTTTGCCTTCATCATCGAGTATTGCAATTTGATTATTGATAACTAAATGACGTGGTACTTCAGCGACTTGACCTGCATGGCTACCATCAATATTGGCCGTCACATAGGTGCCGTAACGCAGTTCATTGTTGTTCGAGTTAAGCCCATAAGGATCTGCCACTTCAGCAACTAAATAGGTCATACGGCTACGGCTATCAATTACGCCCTCGCTTCTCACTATTGTCGCAGGCCACTGTGTTGTTTGTCCGGCAAACTCACCAGTTAACATAACTTCAGCACCTTTACCTTTGCTATCTAAAAACTGCAGCTCTTTGTCGGCAATCGGTAAGCGCACTTCTGCATGCGCTGTACTCAATACTTTACCAAGGGGAGTCCCCATGCTGACATAAGAACCTAAACCAATATTTCTAGCCTCTATTAAGGCATCGTAAGGGGCTTTAATGATGGTACGCTCAAGGTTGCGGTTAGCCCGTTTTAGGCCCGCTTCCGAAGAGTTTAACTTAGCCACTTCTTGGGCAAGCTGTGGCTTACGCAAACTCAGCTCAGTGGGTACACCATTTTCAATGCGCTTCCATTCTTCGGCTGCCACTTTACCAAATGCTTTTTCTTGTACCAGTGTCGCTCTTGCTGACGCCATACTGGCTTTGGCATCAATAAGCGCAGCTTCATAATCACTTGGGTCGATTTTTGCTAGAACATCGCCTTTTTTGACAAAGCCACCGCGGACAAATTTCTCTGATAGGTAAACAATTTCACCATTCACTTGTGAGACCAATTCTGTTTCGTACTTGGCATTCACCACTCCATATGAAGTAACAGCAAAACTCATCGGGTTGATTTCAACTGACTGAATTGATACTAGGGGAGTGGTATCAAGCTCTTCCTTTTCTTCAGGGGGCTTTTTTAATGCCGAGATGCCAATAAACCCTGCCACGCCAACGGCAATGACAACCATTGGTAAAATTATCTGTTTTTTAGTAGCCACAAACACGTCCTCTTGTTGAAGCAATTTTGCACTCAATGCCCCATCTTTATTGGTGTTTAAAAAATAAAGATGAGTAATCTATTTAGAATTTTGACTACATGTTAATGGAACTGGCGAAATGTAACAGTATGATTGTGTAAACGTGTGTAACTAAAATTAACATTTATGAATACGCTATGAATTACGCATAGGCGTTTAGTTTATTGATATCGTATTTGGCTTTAGTGCAAGTCTCTGTATTTAAATGGAAGATTTTTTGGCTGGTGGGATGTAATTGGCTATTGTTGATCCAGAATCGATAAAAACGCTTTATTTTTGAATCGGCAAAAATGTAAAAAAACTGTTTATAACTCAAACCATTTGGATTTAGAAACTGAATAGAAGCTAGATTGATTATCTGCGCTGGGTAGAAGAAGGGCATGAGGGGATTTGAAAGGGCATTACATACAAAAAAGCAGTGCGACATGCACTGCTTTGAATTTTACGATGTTAACCGCAACATTTCTTATATTTCTTGCCGCTTCCACAAACACAAGCGTCGTTACGATTAGGTACTTTTTCAAAACGAGTTGTCTGTGGCTTATTGAGCAGCCCCATCAGTTGAACGACGTTTTCATCCTGGGTTGCATCAACCGTAATTAAGCCCACCAGCTCATTATCGCTGAGTAACTGGGTGATTTCAGCTTCACGCTCAGCATTTTGAACCATAAGTACTAAAGGGTTTACTTCAGTACCGATTTTAACTTCACGTTTAGTGTTGTAACCATAGCTTTCGTGCTTAGGCTTTGGGGTTTTACGCCCTTTAAAGAAGAATTTGTCTGACATAGCTATGGCGCTCAATTTTGATAAAGATAAATTTACGCAAGCTTATACTATAAAAATGGACTCAGTGGTATCGAAGTCTAATCTAGACGGCAATTTTATCTAAAAATACGCCATATTCACGGTTTTCAGTATCGTTCTTAACTCATTTGAGAACTGCACGTTATAGGATTGGTCTAAATAAGTAGGCGTCAATGGCTTGCTATTTCGGCTGATTACGCGTTAAAACGGCTTAAATCGTGATTTTTGACCAATTGATTTGCATCTGCGACCTTTTGGTATTTCCGCATCGTGAAAAACTTTGTTAAAATCGCGGCAAATTAAAGGAGAGCTTTATATATGCCAGTTTATGTTGTGGGCCACAAAATCCCAGATTCAGATTCAATTTGTGGTGCTATTGCACTTGCGCACCTAAGAAACCAAATTGGTGAAGCATCAGTTGCCACTCGTTTAGGTGAGTTATCACCTGAAACAGCTTTCATTTTAGAAAAATTCGGTTTCGAAGCACCAGAATTTAAAACCAGCTACGCTGGCGAAGAAGTGTATATCGTTGACCATTCTGAGCTAACTCAAGCACCAGATGATATCGAGCAAGCGACGATTGTTGGTATTGTTGATCACCATAAGTTGGGTGACTTAACGACTTCAACACCTTTAGAGTGCTGGATCCGCCCTGTAGGTTGTAGTAACACCATCATTAAGATGATGTATGACTTCTACAACGTTGAGATCTCAAAAGAGATCGCAGGCATTATGCTTTGTGCCATCTTAAGTGACACGGTTATCTTCAAGTCACCAACTTGTACAACCGCTGACATTAAGTGTGTTGAAGCATTAGCTGAAATCGCTGGTATTGAAGATGTTAAAGCATTAGGCATGGAAATGTTTAAAGTGAAATCTGCTGTAGAAGGCACGCCTGCTCGTGATCTTGTTATGCGTGACTTTAAAGATTTCAACATGAACGGTAACCTAGTGGGGATCGGTCAGCTTGAAGTGATTGACCTTGCTGTATTTGACGAGATTAAAGCTGAACTTGAAGCTGATATTGCGGCACTAAAAGCAGAAGGTAATCGTCACAGCGTTCTATTATTACTGACCGACATCATGAGAGAAGGTTCTGAGATGCTTATTGTCAGTGACGATTTAGCAAAAATCGAATCGGCTTATAACTGTGAGTCACAAAACAGTAAAGTATGGTTAGATGGGGTATTAAGCCGTAAGAAGCAAATCGTGCCTCCATTGCAAGATGTGTTTGCCTAGTCTCTACTAGCAAGTTCTATCTAGTCTTAAAATGCTGTCAGTCCTAAAATAGGTTGACAAAAAAAGGCCGAACATTGAGTTCGGCCTTTTTGTTAGCTACACATTTCATAAAATGCGGATGAATTAGCCATTACTTTTTAGTGTCATTTTCACGTAACTTTTTCACGTAACTTATCTAGCCTTAATTGGGATAAGCCTAAAATGCTGCCCTTGGTATATTCACCTTTGGTATTTATTTTACCGAGTTTAGTCCCTGTCAGTAATTCTACTGCTTGCTCTACATGACTGATTGCCCAAATGTGGAATTTTCCTTTTTCCACCGCGTCAACTATGTCTCGGCGTAACATTAAGTTATGGATATTTGACTTGGGAATAATGACGCCTTGCGTATCTTTATGGCCTTTGATTTTACACACGTCAAAGAAGCCTTCAATTTTCTCGTTAACGCCACCAATCGGCTGAGATTCACCAAACTGATTCATCGAACCTGTTATCGCAATATCCTGACGTAGCGCAACCCCTGAAAAAGAAGATAGCATGGCACACAACTCTGCCATGGTAGCACTGTCACCATCTACACCGCCATAGGACTGTTCAAAGGTAAGATGCGTCGACAACGGAATTTTATCTGTCTTGCCTAAAATCGATGCGATATATGCGGATAAAATCATTACGCCTTTAGAGTGAATGCTGCCACTTAACTCTACTTTGCGCTCGATATCGAAAACTCGACCCTCACCAAAAGCGGTCGTCGCGGTGATCCGGCTAGGGGCACCAAATTGGTAATCGGAGGTCGACATCACCGATAAGCCATTCACTTGGCCAACGGTTTCTCCTTGAGTATCAATTAGGGTAGTGCCATTAACAAAGCTTTGCATAAAGTCATCTTTTGCGCGGCAGATCCGTTTTTCTTTATTCGCTAACGCTTGCTCTACATGGCAGACTCTAATCATGTTTGAGTTAACTGAACGCGCGCAATAATTTGCTTCTCGTAATAGATTGGCAATATCGACGGAGTGCAGTGATAACATATTTTGATCATCGGCTTGGCGAGAACTGAATTCGATTACACGTCCAATCGCTTTTTTATCACAGTGCAGCATTTTATTGCTGTGTACTATGCTCGAGATGAACTGGGCGTAATGGGCCTCAGAATCATCGCTACGTGGCATTCTATCTTCAAAATCAGCTGTAACCCTAAACAACTCAGTAAACTCGGCGTCATACTGTTGTAATAGTTTATATGTCGCAAAATCCCCAAACAAAATGATCTTAACATCTAAGGGGATCGCTTCAGGATCCAGAGATATCGTCCCAGATAAGGTGACTTCACGTTCCAGTGAGGTCAAACTCAATTTGCGAGAACGCAGCGCACGCTTAAGTCCGTCCCATACATAAGGGTGCTCAAGCACTTTAACCGCATCAATCATAAGCACGCCGCCATTCGCCTTATGCAAGCTACCTGGGCGGATCAGTGAAAAGTCAGTGAAAACGGTACCTTTATAGGTCGCATTTTCTACGTAGCCAAAAATGGTGTGATAGTTGGGGGTTTCCTCAACAATAATCGGCTGCAATTGTGACGCTTGCGACACCAGTACATTGATCTGATAACGCCTTGGCATTTTCTTGCTCATTGAGGCATAGGCGAGGGCAGCTTGCTCTTCACTTTCTTCTAGGAAGATATCCAGATTATCAATGATGTCTTTATGCATCGCCTTAATGTAGGCTTTTACATTCGCTTGGTCTTTATATTGCTCTTTTAACGCAGTAAGGCTGTGGGTTAGGACTTCTTCAGCAACTTGTTCATCATGTTTTTGCTGCTTCTCAGAATACTCCTCTTCCCAAATGGTTATTTGTCTTACGATGCCACGCAGCTGTGCTTCAAGTGCAGAAATCGCATCTTGCATCACATCTTGCTCTTTGGCCGATAACGCCAAGTAGCTTTCTTCGGTGTGGGGCTCGTCACCGTTTAATGCTACCAACTCATAATTACCTTGAGGGGAAATCGAGAGTCCTACAGAATGACTCTTCGCCTCTTCTGTCAGCAAGAGCAAGGCTTCTTCCTGTTTGGCTGCAAGCTGATTCTTTAATTTGTCAGCGCGGCTATAGTACATCTCATTATCAAATGCTAAAGGCAATGCCTTTAGCAGTTTTGACATGAGCTTTTCAATATCTTTTTTAAAGCATAAGCCCATACCTGCAGGTAACTTAAGCACCTTGGGGCTACGAGTATCGTCAAAATTTACCACATAACACCAATCGTATAAGGTGCGGCCGTTACTATTGGGTGCTTGACGGTTTAGATGGCGCAGCACCATGGTGCGTTTGCCTAGGCCATTGCGGCCAAGCGCATAAATATTGTAGCCTTTCTCTTTCATAGAAAGCGCAAACTCTACCGCTTGTTGAGCGCGGGCTTGACCCACAATTTGGTCTAATGGTTCGAGGTGTTTTGTCGACTTGCAGTCTGAAGAGAGCTTGTTAAGCGCCGATACGCGATAAAGCTTGGTACTGCTGAGAGGTTTTATTGGCATAATACGTCCTCTTAATGACGGTCAATATTTTTACTCTATACAGTTAAATCGCATATTTCTGCAATTATTTACCTTTAGGCCAAATATTAAGCGAAAAACGGTCTTGACTGCCGATTTTATAACCATAACGGTGTTGCGATGACTTTTTTCAGCGAAATACTTTTAAAAAAGGTGACTATTTCAAAGACTTTGTCGCTATAGGGCATAAACGTACTTATCTTTTATGACTTAGTTTGTTAAGTGGTTTATGACGAGGATTATGATGAGCTTAAGAGACAATTAATGACACTTTTTACGACAAGAAAGAAAATTTTACGACAAAAAGAAAAAGCCCTCAACTTATAAGAGGGCTCTACGTGCATCACATCAGACTATCCGTTCAGGCACTTAAACATAAGCATAAACTTAAACCGTTTTATTGTTTAGCATGCTGTTGTAAAAACTTTAGCACTTCAGCCTGTTCATCAGGGTTTAATCCTGCTCTTGGGAACATACTACGAGTGATACCTTGCCACTGTTTATAGCTATGATCGGCAGGGTTTGGCGCCGCATGACACATGGTACATGTATGGTAGAAGATTTTTTCACCTTTACTCTGAACTTGCTGTTTCACAGATTTTATTGATTTTAGAGCCGCTGCAAGTCCCAAGCTTTTAATGTCGAAGGGCTGCTTAAGTGTTTCAATTTTGGGAGCCTGGTAAGCCTTATTCGGGGATTCGGGATCTAAACACTTTTTAAAGGCTGCCAAACAGGTATTCGCACTCGTTCCTTGACTCAGTCCACTTGATGGCCGAGCAGAGGTTAGCATGTTAATCGAACCTGAATTACAGCGACCTTTTTTATCCAGTTGCAGCCAGGCTCCTTCATGGATATAAATAACGCCGGGCATCACATTGTCAGCTATTTTTTCTCCCGCTAATAACGCACCGCGTTCATTGTATACTTCAATCAAATCCCCATCTTTAATGCCACGGTGCGCCGCATCATCTTTATTAATTAACGCAAATTGACGGCCATCAACAGACTCATAACGATTAACGTCAGCATTTGCCATTTGGGAATGAAGGCGCATCCATGGATGTGGGCTCAATACATGGACTTGATCAGGTTTGGCATTTCCTAGCCACTCGGCAGGAGGGATCCATTCAGGCATGGGCGGACAGTCGGGTAAGTGATAAGACTCTATCTGCTCACAATAAAGCTCAATTTTACCTGAAGGGGTATGTAATGGATGTTTAGCCGGATCAAGGTAAAAATCGCGGTGTCTAACCCAGTCATTGGCCGTTTTTGGGGTACTGAGATGGGTTACACCTTTAAGCCAGAAACTGTCAAAGCTTTCGCTCGCATCAGATGCCGCGTATGCATCTTTAAGGTGCTGCATAAAGGTCTTATTTTCTGTGAATTGTTGCTGGACATTAAATATTTTTGCCAATGCCGAAAAGATCTCATAGTCATTCCAACTTTCGCCTACAGGCTTGATGACCTGTTTCATGGCATAGATCTTATTGTTAGAATAGGTTCCACCAGAGCTAATATCATTGCGTTCGAGCGTTGTCGTGCTGGGGAGTACAATATCGGCATACAGTGAGGAGGCACACCACCATGGATCTTGATTAATGATGGTTTCCACGTTGTTGTTAAGTGCTTGAATGAGTTCATTGGTATTTTGCTGGTGGGACAGCAAATTATTCCCTGCATTATAGATAAGCTTGGCGTTAGGGAATTTCAGGGTTTGACCATTACGAGTGTAGTTGCTCCCAGGATTATTCAGCATGTCAGAAATAAGTACCACAGGGCAACGTGCAGTTATAGGGTTACGCCCTTGCGATAGACCCGCAGGCATTTTTTTGCCTGACTGTGGCATCCCACCGTTACCATAATGCCAGCTGAAGCCTGCGCCTTCACCCGGTTTACCTATTTTACCTGCCATAGCCGCAAAGTTAATAATCGCCCAGTGGATCATCTCTCCATGTTGCGCTCGCTGCAGTGACCAACCGGCACAGATCTGCGTGCGCTTTTTTACCACCTGTTCTGCTAGTTTACGAATTTGTTTAGCACTTACTCCTGTAATTTCCTCCGCCCATTCAGGGGTTTTAGGTGTATTGTCATCAACCCCTTTGAGATAGTTAAGGTACCGGTCAAAGCCGACCGTATATTTGTCTAGATAAGCCTTATCATACAAATCGGATTGGTAAATATGGAACGACATAGCGGTAAACAGTGCGACATCTGTATTGGGGCGAATATTGATCATCTCGCTACCCATGGCTTTATCTGTTTGGGTTTGTTGCGGGTTTATCGAAATAAACTCAATCCCTTTTTCAGCAAAGGCTTGCCAGTGTTTATGCATAGCATGATCAGCAACCCTAAACTCAATCCTATTTGTTTTATATGGGTCACAGCCAACCAATAACATCAGTTCTGTATTATCTTCGGTAATTTGCCATGCTGTTTGAGGGGAATAAACCTCCATATCGCCTATTACATGAGGCAATATTACTTCAGACGCCCCCGCGCTGTAATCTCCGCTACAAGCACTTTGGCCACCAATTAAGTTAAAAAACCGGCCTTGTAATGTTTGTGGCCTCATTAAACCAGCATGGGACCAACCGCCATAAGAAGAACTAAAAATCGCTTGGTTACCATGCTTGGCTATCGTATTGGCAATCGCAGTACTGACCATGGCCATAGCGGTGTTCCAGTCCACACGGATAAAAGGCTCTTTGCCTCTAAGGTGTGGTTTATGATCGCCTAATGGATTTTCAAAATAGGATTTACGCACCATCGGGTATTTAACCCTAGTGTCGCTGTAAGTTCGGCTTAAGATCCCTTCTAATAGCATCTTGGTCGGGAAAGCATCTATGTCTTTCAATGGCTGTACGCCGATCAGAACGCCTTCTTTGACGATAGCATTGAAGGGGCCATAATGGCTGGCATGGGGGATAGATTGAGTGTCATCTGCAAATACTTTGCCTGCAGGAAACAAGGTAAGCCCTTGCGCTGCAACGGTGCTTGCGAGTGCAGATTTAAGGAAGGTGCGTCTAGAGAATGTCATATCAGTCAGGCTCTCATTCATGGAAGATTGTAGAGGAACATGCTATTGGTTATGGTACATAACCGCTATTTTGACAAGCTAGCTAGGATTAAATATCACGTAACTATTCATGTCTTTGCCCTACATCAATAACGATAGCGCTTTGTGAAAAAATCCTTAAGTGAGATGACGTTATCTTTAAGCTCCTAACTCCAACTGCTAAGAGCTTATTCAGGTTGCCTTACAGACCTTTTAAGTATTGAACGTTGGTAGTATTGCTAACAAGGTTTGTAAACTCAGTGCTTGATAAATTTGGACTTGATACCTCTTTTGTTGATAACTTCGAGCTTGATAACTTTTGGTTTGATAACCCTGGGCTTGATAGTGCTTGCGATGATAGAAACTGAGTTAACTTGATTACAGTATCAAACTGATTTTGCTGTAATTGGCTAATAGTTACAATCGCGCGTAAATCCAGCATAACGCTATCAAAGTAACCTGATAGCTCAGTCAAGATCTGTGGATTAAAGAAGTGTTGACTGCCATACAAGGCATTATGCTCACGGCGCTTCTTGTCTATCACAAAATCAACCCCCTTTACATTAGTCAGTGAACTGGTTTTCTTACAAACCGTTAAGCACTCATCATCCATCACTGCTTTGTCACAACCACTGGACTGTAAAAACAAGCATTGACGGCTAGTCATTAACATTATCGGGTGAAAAAGACTGTAATGCACCTTAAAGCCTTTAGGCGCTTTAATCGCTTTTATCTGTATTTTATTTAGTTCATTAGACACAAACGCGCCGCTGCATCCTTGTTGCTGCAAGCTGTACATACTTATCGAATTACTGGTATTAAGGTAAGGGCCCGCAACCCAATTTATACCTAAGTCTGTGGCCACAACGCCAACGCCACTATTGTTAGTCACGATCAACTTAGGTTTTATCTCTTCGAGTAATTGTTTAGCGGCATTAAAATCTGTTTGCATAATAACAGCGCCAAACCAAGGAATAAGCTCAGGTTCTTGAGAAAACAGTAGGGCGAGTTTTTCGCGCTCTGCGTTTATCGCATCTGGAACTAAATAATAAACCTGGAGCCCTTTAAGTTCGATCTGCTGCTTTAATTGACGATACAGAGCAAGATCCCGTCTATTGGCTATTAGTATTGATAACTGAGTGAGGTTCTCGTTATGTGAAACCTGTGCCTGAGCGATGGTGTTCGTTGTATTAGTTGCTGCGTTAACGCTGTTGATGCATAGATCACTATTTATTTGCTGGCGAACCTGCTGCAAAGATACTGGCTCAACATGCTCTCGGCCGCTATTTAACCATGTCACTATCTGCTGCCTCATAGTGGTTAACTGCTTAAACGGCACAAACAAGTCTGCGGCTAAATCATCGAAACAAATAGAGTCTAAGGCATACTCAATGTTACCAAGACTTGTGAAACGTTTTAGTAATTCCTCTTTTAGCCCGTATTTATCAGATGTTACAAGCGCAGCGTCAGATAAAAGACTAAATTCACGTATCGCCTCAGATTGCTCAGCATCAACGTCTAGCATGTTGGCAGGCCGAACACAGAGTGTTATCCCTAATGCTTGGCCTTCCTGACCGTAAAATTTTAGCGAAATAAGCGGCTTGGCTAAACTAAGTCGCGCTATTTTGTCGCCAAGAGTAGCAATAATTTCTGTTTTTTCATCATAGAGCGCCTTTTTCACATTCACCGAGGCAGCAGAGCTTTTCTCGGTAAGCAATCTAAGGCTTTCTAATTGAGTAAAATGCTGCACCGCGTTATCGCGTGGGTTATCTATGTACATATTTGTACCCACTGCGCCGTGTAAGTAACCATTAGAAAAGTCACGATTGAACACGGTATATAGCGGGGATTTGTCGGTCGAGATAGCGCTGCGCAGCTCAAGTCTTGTGATCTGTTTACGCCATGTATCAATCACCCGATACACGTAATGAGACTTCTTAATTCTACCTTCCACTTTCAACGAGTCAGCGCCAGCAGCGTAAAGCGCATCAAGATCTGAAAATGCTGAGTTATCTTTCAGGTTTAGTGGATATTGTGCACCAGTATCAGTGGTTTGATACTGATCGCGACAAGGTTGACTGCAACGGCCACGATTGCCAGAATTACCGCCATGGGCCGAGCTAAAGTAACACAGACCAGAAAAGCCAATGCAATTTGAGCCATGCACAAAGACTTCCGTGAGCATATCAAGAGCATGAGCTTTGTCTGACAGCTGTTTAATTTCAGTCAGATTAAGCTCTCTCGATAAGTTTGCTCTTGATGCGCCTAAACGTGACAAAAACTCGATTTGCCCCGTATTGTGGGTCGTTACCTGAGTCGATGCATGAATGTCTAACGTTGGATAGTGCTGTTTCAATAGGTAAAATAAGCCAAGGTCCTGCACGATCACGCCATCTATAGCGGTATTAACCAATTGATTTAGCAGTTTTAGTAATGCAGGCAGTTCTTGTTCTAACACAATGATATTAAGCGTTAGAAACAGTTGGCAATTATGCTGGTGGGCAATACGCAGCAGACCGTACAGATCTTCAAAACTTAAATTCTCGGCGCGGGTACGGGCATTAAAGCTATTAAGACCGCAGTACACCGCGTCAGCACCGGCAACGATAGCCGCTTTAATTGACTCGATGTCGCCACCTGGCGCGAGTAATTCAAGTTTTCTCATGGTATTCCTATTGATGGCTGAATTCCTGATAAAGAATTCATGGGGAACTGCTTGGTTATGGTGCAGTATGGTGATGCTTTGTGAATTGTAAGGTGTGGTACAGCTGAGATCTAGGACAGGCAATCTTATTTTACTAAATTATGATATTGATCCATTGTTGGCCCTATCGCCACTGATCATGAAGGCCCTGATTAAAGGGACAGATTAAAAGTTAGCCGAAAAGGGGGTCACTGATTAATGGACACTGATAAGGGACTAAGATTAAGGGGCCTGCAAACAGAGAGTGCTTTCTTATTCGGTTAGCAAACAGTTCAAACAAGATTTAACATGCAGATGAAAGCAGAGTGGAAGTTAAGGTGGGCTCTAATAGGGTAAGGAGGAGGGGATAACAGATTCTGGTGCTGATTTCCAGCCTTACCCACAAGAGCTTTTTTCGTTAGAAAATTTACTTAGCGATATTTGGGCCGACATAGCTAGACAACTTGCTATAGCCACCTTTTAATACTTTGACATTATCAAAGCCTAATTGACGTAGGGCAGTACCTGCCGCCATAGCGCGCCCCCCCGATTTACACACAATAACGACTGGCTTATCTGTTGGGATTTTATCTAAATTTTCAGGGATAAACAGTTCATCTAAACTAATATTTAGCTGATCTTTCATCGCAAGACCGAACACTTGACGCTCCTCGATGGTACGGATATCGATAGCAGTAACGCCAGTGTTATTTTGTAACTGTTTAACAAAGACTTCAGAACTAATCAATCCAATATCTTTACCGACGCTTTTACCTGTTGCATGGCTAAATTGGTCATTAAAGCTATTCGCCAATTTAGCGTCATATGCGTTAGCTTGTACACTAAGGCCTAGTAGCGCACATAATAACGTCATATTTACCACTTTGTTCATACACCTTATCTCCAGTTTTATTGTGAGCGTTAGCTATATGCTTGTCCTCACATTATTATTGTTTTGTTAAAATAGTATCTTTTTTATTTGGTATTTATTAAAAACAGTCTTTATTTGAAACCGTATTCAGCCCAATGAACTTGGCCGCAATGAACTTGGCTTAGCTGCAGTGCTTCAGTTCACAGTGAAGCAAACTGATTATAGATAGACAGGGCGGCTAAAGTTTTTGCACTAAATCACATTAAAGTTGCAGATAAGATCTCAATGAAAATCAAAAGGCGTTAACGACGCACCATTTAGATCTCATCGGTTCACAACAATGATATAAGTCAATAAATTCATAGTGATATGGTCGCTACCCCATGCGGCGCATTATAGCCAGGCTAGATTGACGGCACAGTTGATTTACAATGTTTTATTTATAAATCTCAGCTTTTGTTAAGCATGTGGGGGAAAAGAGATCAACATGCTTGATGTTTAAGCGCGCTAAATAGTCTTATGAGTAGAATAGTTAAACTTGATTATCTGCATAGCTTTTTTACTCAATTCATTCAAGAGATATTTCATAGAACTCTTTCACTGAGCAAGCTTAACGTGCTTATAAAATGGATTTGTTTAATAAAAACTCAATGGACCAATTCAAACCTAGCTAGATTTAAACTCTGTAGGAATTTAATAATCAACTAATTTACCAATGAACGAACTTAACTCTGACTCATTTAACTTTGGAAAAACGATAGATTGAACCAAATTAATATAAAGGCTTGTACGTTTACTCCTAAATTCTCGACATAAGCGGTACAACTTGCCAGTTAATCATCTGAATTCAAACATTGAATTAGCATAAATTTAATATCCGGCTGAATATTGCGCATAAGATTCTAGTAACTAAGTTAGTTGAAGAGAATTAGTCTGAATTAGTGTAAGCTAAACGCTTATATTCTCAAGTAATACATACTCAGAGTTTCCTTCCTATTTTCACTTATAAGTCTAATATTAGAAGTCCACTATGCTTTACAATCAAAATCACGCAGTTCGTTTTCCAAAAGGCAAGTTTGCTATGTGGAGTGTTTACAGCTTCACGGGCGCATCTATCTTAGCCTCGATTATCTTTTCATTATTACTGTTTCTTTCAATTGATGATGATCCTGTCATGCAGTTGTTATTTGGTGGATTAGCCGTCATTTTTGAACTCGGTAAATTCTTTGCGTGGTATGAAGTCGGTGAACGTTACTCTAGGAAGAACTTTATTGGCATGTTTTCAGCGCTTGGCTTTTATGCCGTGTTGGCTGCCATCTCTATTGGCGGTTCTATTGGCGGGATCAACAGCGCCACGAACAAGGCCCAAGAACATGTTCATGTGCAGCAGAGCAAGGCTAATGCCTTTAATATGCAAATCGATGCTATCGACAAGCAGATTGCACTTAACAATGTTGCCGCTGAAAAGTACATCCAGATGGAGCGAATTGCTACCGGTGTGATGCGAATTCAAAAAGAGAACAATAAATTACGTGAGCAGCAACAACAGCTAGCCATCCAGAGAGACAGCATCCCGGTTGTAAGCCAAGGTTCGATTGTTGGCTTAATTGAAAGTCTAGCAATGTCATTGAATATTAAAGCTGAGACAGCGCAGCTTGGATTAGTGGTGTTCTTATCCATTTTATTGGATTTCTTTGCCGCATTTTTTGTGGGGCTAATTGGTGAAGAAAATCGTTTTCGACAACGATTTAAACAACAATCCGCGCAACTTGAACCTATTACGCTAGATGCTTATAGACGATTACATAGTGATGAAACCGGTTTTATTCCTCTGTTTGAGCCTAAACAACTCAACGAGCCAGAAGCTAAGTCGACTTATGAGCAAGTAATCGATGCATTAGGTGCAAATCGAGTTAATTGCAGTAAACGCGCGGTGAGTCAGTACTTGAAGATCAGTGCTGAAGAGGTTGATGACATTTTCAGTAAAATGTTTAGTGAAGGCATAGTGACTAAAAAGCCAAATAATCATTTTCAATGGCAAGGTGTCAACCCGGTCTTAGAACCAGAAGCCATATAATCGTAATAACGAGCTATTTCAGGCGAAAAGGAAGTATCTGACAAGTTACTTCCTTTTTTTATGCCCTTTTTATAAAAATGTTCCAGATAAACAAGATTGCTGTTTGAATAAAAACAATAAAGCCCTTAGGATCGGCATTACAGAATATATGAACAAGATCATCGTCAATGCCAGCCAATCAGACAAATACTCACAACGAATCTTTAACGCTTTATTTTATCTACGACTCTCATTGTCCATGGAGCTATGCAGTTACACCTATCGCTGCTGAACTGATTAATGCTTTTGATTTTACTGAAATTCATTTACTACATTGTGCCCACTATAATGGCAAAGATGCCCCTAAAAAGGATCAGGTCTCGCAAGTTCGCGCTATCAGTCCAGTCGTTTTTGGTGATGACTACGTAAAACAAGTCAGCACTAAAGTTAACTCAATCAAGAGCGCTAACTTCATGTCTTGGGCTCAGTCTAAACAGGCTGATAAAGAGTTTGAATTGCTACAAGCACTGCAAAAGCAACACTTTGTTACTGGCAATCCATTAAATTCTAGAGAAGATTTCGAGCCTATCATTGCACAATACAAGCTTTCGCCTTCTAATAAAGTTTTTAAAGATGTTATCAGCCACGAAGCTGAAAGTGTGTTGGCGGGGATTGCTGACATAGGAGAGGCCATTGGAACATCGGCGTTTCCTGTACTCGTGCTGACTTATGGTGATGATGCTATCTTTATCGATCACTCACAGTATTTAGCTAAACCTGAAGATGTCGTGATAGCGGTACAAAAAGAGTTAGCAGCGTTAAGTTAGGCCGCCTTGCGATAGTTAAATGCGGATAGTGTAATTGCGCTAAAGCGCTAACAGTGAGTTATTGTTAGCGCGATTTTATAGCCATTCAAGCGGTTACTCTAAACCATTACTGCATAATCATCACCGCATAAAGTGACTTATTTAGAGCAGATCCTTATGAGCACAATATAAAAGATCACCAGCCCTAGCCATTTCAATGTTAACCCTGTACCAATAAACATAAAGCACCTCTTGTGATACTTTTGCTCCAACTTTTGTCACGGTTATTTTATCAACACAAGGTTAAACGGGGATTAATAGTGCTATTTTTATACCCATTTTTGTGCATAAACATGAATATAGCGGCCTAACGATAAAAATGGCTCTTGACGACATAGCTTCTGCTCCATGGCAACAATCTGCTCAAAACTAAAGTCTCCCATATCATGGTTTTGCATATAGTCATGAAAGGTTCTAACGCCGGTTTTCCCCAAAATATTAAAACCCGCTTGCTCAAGGCATCCATATACCAATTCTGGCTTTATTCCCTGCTGAGGTTGTAACTTAAACCGTTTACGGTGGGGCATCCCTTTTTCAATATGGTTAAGGTTGCCACAGATTAAATTCTTAAATAGCAGACCATTATAGTTATAAAACATCACCGAAATAATGCCGCCAGGTTTGACCTGCTCACACAGTGTCGATAACGCCTGAATCGGCTCCGCTAACCACTCCATCACCGCATGAAACAGGATTAAATCGACAGGAGCTTGTAAGTGCTCAGCAATGTTTTGCACTGGGCTATGAATAAACTGGTACTGATCCAACAGCTGATTACCACTAATATCTTGCTTAGCCAGAGTGAGCATTTCACTTGATAGATCGCATAGGCTGACATTATGGCCAAGTGCTGCAATTTTTTGTGATAGTTGCGCTAGACCCCCGCCCGCATCAAGCACACTGAGCTCACTCGCGGTATTGGCCGATTTATCGTTAGATAGCATCAACAAGATCTGTTCAATATCTTGCCAAACAACGGTTTGCCTTATTTCGCCTTTAGCGGTGCCGTAAATACTGGCGGCAAACTTATGAGCTAAATCATCAAAATTTCTATCTTCTATCACTTGGGTCATCATTTTGCGGCTACATTACGTGGGCGCGGATTTTCTCATAGCTTGCATAAAAATCAAATCATAGAAATGAAAATCACACTACCATCAGTATAATCTAAAGCTTTGTAAAGACGTGGAAGAGAAGGGTATTAACTTGGTTTTGCATACGAAGACTGAAACCGTGACGACTAGATATGCAGATAACTGAATGAAGGTATCAAAAATTCCCGAGGTTATATTTCTTATTTTGCATAAAACGTGATTATGGATTCACTTCGGGGTTTAACTCTACAGCTAATGGTTTCAAGCATTTTTAATGCAACACTTGCAGATAAAAAACGGCTAAGCTGGTTAGCTTAGCCGTTTTTTACAATCTTGAACCACTTGTGATGATAACTTCAATGGTCTGAAACTGAGGTTATACTGTTTAACGACGGAAGGTCACATTCTCTAATTCAGCCAAATGGATCTGCGTGGTGGCAATTTGAGTTTCAGCCAGCACCTTACCTTGGCGTATTGAATAACGAACAGGAACCTGACGGCGAACCGCATCAAATCCATTGTCGGCAGGTAGAACGAGCAAGTTACCAGGCTTGCCAAGTTCAATCCCATACTGATCTTGAATATTTAGCGTACGGGCAGACTTGCTGGTGATAAGCTCAAGCGAGTTGTTGATTTGATCGTAACCCATGATTTGGCAAACATGTAGACCCATGTGCAGCACCTGCAACATGTTAGCTGTACCGAGCGGATACCAAGGATCGAAAATATCGTCGTGACCGAAACAAACATTAATGTCAGCGGCGAGCATCTCTTTCACACGGGTAATACCACGGCGCTTAGGGTAATCGTCAAAGCGACCTTGCAAGTGGATATTAACCAGCGGGTTAGCGACAAAGTTAATGCCCGACATACCAAGTAAGCGGAACAGACGCGACGCATAAGCACCATTATATGAATGCATCGCCGTGGTGTGACTCGCCGTTACGCGCTCGCCCATTTGATATTTGTGGGCAAGGGCAGCAACGGTTTCCACAAAGCGCGACTGCTCATCATCAATCTCATCACAATGCACATCGATAAGGCGGTCGTATTTACGCGCTAGCTCAAACACATAGTGTAGTGACTCTACGCCGTATTCACGGGTAAATTCAAAGTGGGGGATTGCGCCAATCACATCCGCGCCAAGTTTAACGGCTTCTTCTAGCAGCTCTTTACCGTTAGGGTAAGACAAAATACCTTCTTGCGGGAAAGCCACAATCTGGATATCAACCCAGTCTTTCATCTCTTCTTTCACTTCAAGCATAGCTTTAAGTGCAATCAAGGTTGGATCAGACACATCAACGTGAGTACGAACATGTTGAATACCGTTGGCTATTTGCCACTTTAGCGTTTGCTTAGCGCGAGACTTAACGTCTTCGATAGACAGCATAGATTTACGCTCAGACCAACGCTCGATACCTTCGAACAAGGTGCCTGAAATATTCCAGCTTGGCTCGCCAGCGGTTTGCGTTGTATCTAAGTGGACATGAGGCTCACAAAAAGGAGCTACAGCCATACCGCCTTCGCCATCGATGATCTCTAATGACGCCGAGCTTGGCAGCTCAATGCTATCAGCCATTGGCACAATCGCTTTAAACTGACCACCTTCAATGAGTAGTTGATAAAGGCCTTCTTTACCGCTTAGCGATACGTTTTTGATCAACATATTTGCTGATGACATGGAGTTTTCCTTATGCATTGGTAGCATTTTTACAATCTGATTTAACTAAATTCTGTTTGCCTATACGAACCTGAACTTCATCTATTAATAGATAGCTGAAGGCGCCAGCAAGCACAGCATTAATTGGCACTATGCCAGGTAACAAATGGCCTGCCAGTACGCCTATCATGACGCCGCTAATCGCAGCCCAGTTGACAGTCGCAAACTTGGCATTGGCAAAGTCTTTGTATTTTTCGCGGTTTCGAAGGTAGTCGGCGATAATAATGCCACCAATCGGCGGGATTGCCGCAGACAAGAAGGTCAACCAGCCGACGAAGTTATTATATAACCATAGTGCACACAGGGTGCCGATTATGCCGTTAAAAATCGATAAGTATTTACTCGGTAAGCCGGTAATGTTTGCAAAACCAAGGCCTGAAGCATATAGCGCGTTATCGTTAGTGGTCCAAATATTTAAGCCTAAGATGATAATCGCTGGGATCAACAAGCCCTGTGCAATCATCACCTCTGAAATATCGGCTTGGCCTGTTGCCGCCGCGCCTGCAGCGCCAAAGATAAACATCAGTGAGTTACCCACGAAGAAGGCAAACATAGTGACAAACACGGCAGTTTTTGGGTGCTTACCAAAGCGAACAAAATCTGCAGTCAGTGTGCCAGCTGAAATGAACGAGCCAACAACCAAAACCAAGGCGGTATTAAAATCAATTGGATTTTGTGGCTCAACAGCCATTAAACCTTGCATCCCGCCCATGGTATCAACCGCTTGAACTACTGAGAAACCACCAAATAGTGCGATTGCAGGAACTGCGATGGCGGATAGAATCATAATCGCGCCGATACCGAAGTAAACAGTGATGGTCATTAATAGACCCGAGATAATGATAAGCAGATTAGTGTCGATGCCTGTGGCTTTTTGGACTGGGATAGCAAACATAGCAACGCCAACACCAAACCAACCAACTTGAGTGCCACCGAGAAGTAGCGAGGGTAACCAAGAACCTTTTAAACCGAAAGAGTAACGAGCGAGGAGATGAGTCGAAAGACCAGATTGAGCGCCGATGTAACCAAGAAACGAAGTGTAAATACCGAGAATTAAATTACCAATGAGAACTGCGAGAACAAAATCATTAAAGGAGAGGCCAGTGCCGAGTGTTCCTCCTGTCCACATACTTGCTGAAAAAAAGGTTAACCCTAACATCACCATTGTTAGAGAAAGCCCCCCTTTACGTGCCGATATCGGTACCGGGGTTAAACTATAATTATTATCGCTTGCCATTTATTGTCCTTGGATTAAATAAAGAAAATACACGGCTTACCTAAAACGAAAAAGCTACGCCAATACAGGGCTACAGCAGTTGCACATCAGGCAAACGGCGCGTAGTTTAGTGATTGTTGACGCAGAGTCAAGCAAATATAGAAGCGAATCTAATAAATAAAAACAAACGTAATCAAGCCGTATAAATAAAGCTAATGCTTAGTTGTATAGCGATGTAAAATGAGGCGGATAACAACATTAAATGTTAATGGCAGACCGCCTAGAGCGGGGGCGTTAACTTATGTCGAAGTTTGTATCAAAAGCTTAAACGTAAAAAGTAGGCTGATATAAATCCATTTATCGAGCGTAAATTAATCATCACCCTAGTGTTATCGAAGTGAAGCCTGGATTTCGACATATAAGACTAAATAATAAAAGCTAAGCGTCCTCTGATAGAACGCTTAGCTTATTATTTTAAACTGCCAGCATAGTTAGAAAATGTGAATTGAGTTATGGTGCCGATTCAATTTTGGGCTTAGGTTTAAATAAAGCCAGTAGCGGAATTAAACATAAGTAGGAGACCAGTAAAAAACCGAACGTATACACGAACGCCGTTAATGTTGATTGCTGCTGCAGTATATTCTGCAGTTGGGCTATAAATGACGGGTCAGTGATCGTAGTACCTTGCATCTGCGCCGCGTTCTGTAAAACAGGGTTACTTGGCGAAAGAGCGCCGCCTAACTGGTTCCACTCTTGTTGCTGGATCCGCGAGAAATAGGTATTAACGATAGATATGCCGAAAGAGCCACCAATAGTTCGGCACAAATTAAACACCACAGCACCACTAATCGTTTCTTTCGGTGATAGGGTTGCATAGGCCAGCTGACTTAACGGTGCAAAAACCAATCCCATTCCCGCACCTTGTATAATACTCGGCAGTAAAATCCAGTAAATATCAATTTCAAGTGAATACTGAGTCATCAAATAGGTGCCAAGGGCATTAAGCGATAGGCCAACTGCGATAAGTAGCCTCGCATCGATTTTGTCCATGTAACGTGCCATTCCTAGCAAAACGATAGCTGATGCTAGGCCCCTTGGTGCCATAGCAAAACCAGTTGTTTCAACCGGATAATTCAATAGCTGTTCCAGCATCATGGGTTGCAGCTGAGTAATGCCAAACATCCCCATTGAGAAACCCGCCATCACAAGGCATGACATAGCAAGGTTACGATCGCGTAACAACCACACTGGTGCAATATCACTCTTAGTAATAAAAGAGCGCGCGACAAAGAAAACTATCGCAATTACGCTAATAATGGTGGCAAACAAGATGGTATTAGACTCAAACCAGGACTCTTGATTCCCTCGGTCGAGCACCATCTGCAACAAACCAATACCAATGGTCATTGCGATGACGATTGGCCAATCAATTTTAGGTTTACCTTTACCACCGAGCTTAACAAATAAGTAAATCAGCGTAAGGCAGACAGCGCCAACGGGGAGGTTCACATAAAAAATCCAGCGCCAATTCATATTCTCGGTAATAACGCCACCCAGTGTCGGCCCTAAAATAGGCCCTAGTAATATCCCGACACTAAACAGTGCCATGGCTTTACCACGTTGGCTTGCGGGATAGATCTGCACCATTATTGACTGAGACAGTGGGATAACCGAAGCCCCAAATGCTCCTTGCATCACCCTAAAGGTGACCATTTCAGCAATGCTATCTGCTTGTCCACAAAGTGCAGAGCTGATCATAAAGCCACTCACTGAAACCAACAGTAGATTACGCACACCAAATTTAAGCGCGAGGAAACTGGCTAGCGGAATAAATATCGCTTCAGCCATAGAATAAGAAGTCAGTACCCAGGTAATTTGATCAGACGTGACCCCCAATGCCCCCATCATATGCGGTAAGGCAACATTGGCGATGGTCATATCAAGCAATACCATGATGGCAGATAGCATTACCGCTAACGTGACGAGTTTGCGGCTGCTTTCACTCAATACCTGACTGTCATCAGTGTTAGGCATTGTCTCTGAATTATCGCTCATGTTACTTCTCTTGATGCTTTGGTTGGCTATCAATCGTATCAATGGTTACGTTAGCACTTGCACCCACACGTAGTGGAAAGTCAGGGTGCTCACTTTCGTTAGAGAGGCGAATTAACACAGGGAAACGTTGTGGCACTTTAACCCAGTTTCCCGTGGCATTTTCAGGCGGCAACAGCGTAAAGGAAGCGCCACTGGCCGGTGAAATGGCTTCAATTGTGCCGTGATAATCCACCTTAGGGTAAAGGTCTAGGGTGATTGTTGCACTCTGGCCTGCGGTCAATCGTTCAAGTTGGGTTTCTTTAAAATTAGCTTGAACCCAATACGTGTTATCAACAACTAAAGGCACAAGCGCTTGCCCTGGAGATACAACGCTACCAGCATGAGCACTTAATTTACCTAAAATGCCGTTTTTAGGCGCGAAAATATTAGTGTATGAAAGCGATAAACTTGCCTGACTCAGTGCTGCAGCCGCTTTTTTCACTTCTGGCGCAGCATTACCGTGCGCACCTTGAGATTTGATCAGTTGAGCCATGGTTGCCCGCGCGGCGATAACACTCTGTTCAGCTGCCGATAGCTTGGCACGCGAGTCGTCAAGTTGCTGAGCAGGCAACAACTCTTTATCGACTAAGTCTTTAATACGTTTATAGGTTACCTGAGCATCAGATAATTGAGCGACGGCACTTTTAACATTGGCACTCGCAGCAAGTATGGCATCATCGGTTGCCGCATTATTTTGCAGCGCCATTTCATAGGCTGCGCGAGCTTCATCTAGTTTAGCTTGAAAGGGAGCAGGGTCGATCTGCACCAATAAGTCACCTTGACTAATCTTTTGATAATCAGATGCATTAACACTGACGACTTTGCCGCTGACTTGTGGAGCGATGTAGATAATATTGGCATGCACATAAGAGTCATCTGTGCTCGGATAGTTTTTTTGATGTTGAATATAGAAATAACTCAGAGTAACAAGTACTGCGAGCACTACGGCTGCAAGAATAAGATTACGTACTAGATGGGATGGTGCTTGTGTTGAATTTTCGCTCATAATGTTAACCAGTCCGGTTATTCGACAGTCGTCGAGAAGGGGGTGAAGACTCATAACGCTTCAAGGCGTTCATTCGTCTCAACAAATACTAGTCCTAGTTTGTTTCAGTAACAATGTAAGTCGTTAAAAAAATTTAGAAAGTCCCCATCAACATTTAATGATAGGGATGTCTTTCCAGCGGGTGGTATATTGGGGGGTAAGCATCTCTCTGCGCATGCCCCATTTCTGTGATATGCCTTGAGCGGCCAGAAACAGTGCGTCAGTGCCATATTTAGCATTAATGCTATCTAATACCTGCATTCTATTAGGGTTTCTGCTGCTTTCGAACAAGTCCTGCTGCAGGTTGGCCTCACTACACAGATTAATTAGTCCAACGCCGATTTTGTAATAACGAATAGAGGAGTTGAATCTGACGATAGCCGCGCGTGTTGCAGCTTCTATCAATTCACACGTGTCATTCGTTGGATAAGCAAAATGATGCACAAACTTAAAACCGCTAGGCTGCTCATCAAAAGGGGAATTAGAAGCGAAAATTAACATGCTTTGACAGAGTGAGCCTTGAGCCCTGGCTTTGGCCGCGGCGGTTGATGCATGCTTGCTTAACGCCTGACACAATGATGTTAAGTCGGTTATTCGGTTACCAACACTGCGGGTAGAAAAGATCTGTTGCTTGTCAGCTCGTGCTTCATCCCATGTTTTGCACACTTCGCCGTTCAACTCACGGACGGTACGCTCAAGCTCGATACTAAATTGCTTGCTTACGATACCGGCTTTCATCTGCGACAAGGCAAAAGCACTGTGAATATTCATCAGCGCAAGTCTGTTAGATATACGTCTGCCAACCCCCCATACATCGTCGGTCTTCATGGTTTTTAAAATGGCAATGCGCTGTTCATCACAGGTAATGGCGCAAACACCTTTATAGCCGGGTATTTTCTTAGCTGCGTGATTGGCGACCTTAGCCAGAGTGAGCGTCGAGCCAATCCCCACACAGACAGGAAGCCGTGTTTCTTTCCAAACGGCGCGCCTTATCTTAATCGCATGCTCAGTTAAACAAGGGATAGCGGGGTAACAGTGCTTAAACGATAAAAACGACTCATCGATACTGTAGATATGCTGCTCAGGCGCAAAATGGCCAATCACCTCCATCATGGCAGCAGATAATGAGCCATAAAGCTCATAATTTGAAGATAGCGCGATAACACCTTTTTGCTCACACAGTTTTTGCGCTTCAAAGTAAGGGCCGAACTTATTGACCCCAGCCTCTTTGGCCAATCTGTTAGCCGCAACAATCATC
Source organism: Shewanella sp. 125m-1 (assembly GCF_052977065.1). Classification (NCBI taxonomy): domain Bacteria; kingdom Pseudomonadati; phylum Pseudomonadota; class Gammaproteobacteria; order Alteromonadales; family Shewanellaceae; genus Shewanella; species Shewanella sp. 125m-1. Next base: position 789 of record NZ_JBRILT010000047.1, on the reverse strand, counting down.
CCGTCATTATTACTGAGCACAATGATAGGGCGGTTACGCCAGTCAGGCCTAAACACCTGCTCGGCGCTGCAATAAAATGAGTTGGCATCCACAAGTGCGTACATGGTTAGTCGTTCTCTAGTATTGGGCTTTTACGATGGCAGCGAATGGAGCGGATCACCACGCCCTCAACACTAAAAGTGTCGTGCTCGAGGATAGGCGTACTCATGTGAGATTCATTAGCAGATAGCAGTAATCGGTTCACCTTATCGATAATCTTGCATACGAAATAACCGTTGAAGTTCGCCACGATAACATCTTGATTTCGCACATCAACATGCCTATCGACTATTAAAATGTCGCCATCGAATATGCCGACCCCCTCCATAGAATCCCCACTGGCATGGCCAATAAATGTTGAGCTCGGATGCTCAATCAGCAATTCATCAAGACTTAGCGGCAGTTGCTTGTAATCAGTGGCAGGGGATTCAAAACCTGTTATGCCCGCACTGGCTGAAATTGGAATTATGTTCATGCTAAAAGATAGTTAACTGTATATTTATACAGTATAATGGCTTTGTGTGATTTTGCGCAATAAGGATGACAATTTTCTGTGAGCGAAATGCAGTTTGAAGCGATATAGTTATTAATCGCCTGAGGGCGTATGTACGGTATATGCAGGGTAAAACGTTTATTTTTTTTGATAAATAAACATAAGAAACAAGCTAACCTGGAGTCTGACGAATCCCCACAAAAAGATAAACAGAAATAATGAGATAGGCAAAAATATGAGGAACATTCATGGCATTT
>NZ_JBRILT010000046.1:0-38930 GCF_052977065.1 Shewanella sp. 125m-1 | reverse complement strand
TGGTAGTAATAACGGACTGTCTCCAATGAAGTTTGAAAAGCAGTATTATGAGAACTTAGAAAGTGTCTAGAAAACTAAGGGCTTACCAGTAAGCCCTTTACTTTACAGCAGCTATAACTCATTTAACCACATGGTTTTTCGCAGGTTTAATCTTTGGCGTACCTATCTGGTAAGATAATGGATATTTATATAAAAAGTAAGTAGTTAGCCACATTATAATTAGTATAAAGTATTAGCCCGTAAATGAGAGCCTTAGTCGCCAAGGAAGCATAACATCATGATCCGTCGCTTAATCGATAAATTGAGTCCGACATTATATGTCCAGATATGGGAGAACCGTATCCGGGTTGTTGATATTGAAACCAATGGCGTATTTGATGAACAGCCGCACCTACAAGTAGAGTCGAGTAAAAACGGAGCAAAGATTGTGACCGCTTTTGGTAATAAGGCTTACGTTAATCCATTGAACCCTTTTTCTCATCCTAGAGCACTTCTCAATGATTTCTTTGTTGCTGAACGATTACTCAAGGAGATAATTAACCAACTCGCTGGCAAAAAACTCCTATCTCCCGCTCCTATAATCATTATCCATCCAATGGAAAAAACAGAGGGGGGCTTAACTATGATAGAAATTAGAGCATTTCGAGAAATGGCTATAGGCGCTGGCGCCAGAGATGTTGTTATCCATCAAGGCCAAGAGTCATTAATAAACACAGAAATCAATTTCAAAGAACTTGCAAAACAGGAGCAAAGGCTAGCTTTAACGTTATTGTCTATGCATTGAGCCGATATAAGCTAAACCATTACCAATTAAATTTATATAAAATGGGCTAAAACACTTGAAAAAAAACACTATTTTAGGCTACTCACTCTTAATCTTGTTCTCTGTTACCGCCCTAGCAAATGAGATTGATTGCGACAGTGCTTACTCGACAATCGAGATAAATCAATGTGCGGCACAGGAGCTCGATACAGCTAACATTGAGATGCAAACCTACTTAGCTAAAGCTTATGAGCACAACAGTTACGATGCAGAGCTAATTAGCGCAATTAAAGCTGCGCAACTAGACTGGCAACAGTATTTAACATCCCACTGTGACGCGGTATACACTCAGTGGCGTGAGGGCACTATTCGCGGCGTTATGGCCATTTCATGCCAAACAAAGCTAACTAAGCTGCGTACGCATGAAATTTGGGATAATTACCTAACGTACAGAGATAGCACTCCAGCCGTGCTACCTGAGCCAAAAAGCTAATTTATAATGCTAATACAAAAGCTAATGCACAAAGCTAATTAAAAAATATAGGTACTTAACAGATGAGTAGTCCTCTCGGTGGTTTGTATATTTCTTCTCTTAACCGTAATAAGCAAGCTAAGTTTGATTTATCCAGTCGCGTATATGTACAACTTAATTTGACGTTAACATACAATGCTCAGCAGCTCATTTCACAGAGCCGCTGTTTTTATGTGGGAGAGGTACAAACATTTAGTATCGAATATGGCTCTATCACCGTTGAAAGCAGCTTTATTGATTCAGCAGGGTTACTCAATCTTAGATGTCAGGTTGATTATCAGCAAAGCGACAAAGCGTTTAACGGTTTGCAAGAGTTCAACTTATCGCCGCACGAGCCCCTAAGCGGATTAGTCAATGCTGATGAGCGGTTTAAAATCACTGTGTGTGCCAAGCCTGCTTAATCGTAAGCACTAAGAGTGCTACACCAGTAACAAGCTATACTCATAACAAGTAATACTCATCAAAGTAATGCCCATCAAAGCTATGGGCTTAACTTTCCTCTCGTTTAAAGCGGCTTAAATTGGTTTAAAATTTTTGTCTAGCAGGGACTCTAACAGTAAAGCCCCCTGCTCGCTTACCCTAAACTGGCCATATTTAGCAGAGTCAAATCGCTTTGCTTGTCCCTCTTCGAAAAAGAACGCATTGCTAGCAAATTTGATTTGATTGTGACGCACACGATATTGAATATTAACCACTTCATCAATCGTATCCTGAGCTTTATCAACCGACACTAATTGCGCCACTTGATTTTGGTCAAGCTTGACCTGCAGTAAACCGTCTCCATTCTCAACCTTAACTAATGGCCTGATCTTGGCCGCGATGGCATAGTTCAATGCCATATAATCCCCCTGCATTAAGGAGCGAGGGTCCACTGGAGCGAGCGCAAAACGAACCACTTTACCCTGGGCTAATTGCTGCTCTTTCTGGTATATATCCCAATTAACAACGGCCAATACTGCACAAATTGTCGCAATGACGAGATAAACAGTCATTGGATTCTTTAGCTTGATAATGTTAGTTTGTTCGGTCATAACACTCTCTTATACAACTTTTATACAGCATGTTTAACGATTCTGAACCAGCACGCTTATAAACCGCTTTATGCATTACTACCCGACTCAGTATTAGGTAATATTTTACCCAAGAGTAGCTTAGCCACTAGCAATATGACCCCCAGTGCCAATAGCCAAATCGATTTCTCCAGCAGCGTGACTTGCATGCTGTAATAGTACCAAGCGACAAAACTTACGATCCCCAGCAGTCCAAGGGAGAAAATAAGTCTTTCTCCAACATAGAAGCCAACAATCAAGATAAGCACTGCACTTAACAGACCCACCATCGGGATAGAGAGCGCCGCGAGTAATACCATAACCAGCATACTAATGAGCCCTTGTTTGCTATTGAGAGATAGTGATAACGAGCCAAAAATGTTAATCAGCAAAGCCATGGTAATAATGAGTGTCGTACTGACCGACAAGGCATTCGCCCAATTCGCTAGCACAGGAAACGCATTTTCTAGGGCGATACTCGTATGCCCAATCATTAACGGCAGTTGAATTAACACCATCCACAACGCCAACATATAACCCATAGCGCTCATTCTGGCAAAATGCTGCCCCGTGTTAGCGTGAGTTAGCCAAAGCCCGACAAACATTAGGTTGATGATGACTGGCATTAATTCCAGTAGCTGTAACTCATAGCCAATACCAATCACACAAGCTAGCACACCAAAGCTCATGACACATTGATGGCTATAGTGCTCAACTAAAAGCCAGTTAAGCATCAATATGGAGCCGAATGCTAAAAACCAACCTAGTCCAAAATCGTCGCTAAACCAACCTGTTATGCCATAACCTAGAGATAATAATCCACACAAACTGAGTGCTAATGCCATCTGATTTAAAAACAGCTGCGAGGGGCTTAAACGATAAACCAATATAGCCAGACCGCTGTAAAATAGACCAATAATAGTCGCAAAAGTGGTATCAAGATCATCGAAGAACAGGCTGAAAAAACTGATGGTAAAAGCTAATATAAATAGCGAGGCCACCCAGGCAGCCAGCGACTGCATCAATTGTATATACCAAGGGCTATTGGGCGTTAATGAAGGTAAGTCTGATTGAGTACTCCCCCCGTTAGTGGATAACTTTCCCTCAATTAAGCCAAGTGCATTCAACTCAGCCCAAAGTTTACCTTGGGCTAATACGTCTTGAGCCACAAACCGACCGGCGAATAATTTATCTAGCATCAAGACAGCCCTTCTACGCTAAAAGCCTGATGACGCTGTTTGAGCCACAGAGTCACTGCCGTTGTGGAGCCGATAATGCTCAGTCCAAGCACTAAAAATAGGCCTATAGGATCGTTGCCCTCTAGGACTAAACGGGCAAGTAGGCTATTAACAACGGCAACAAGACTAAAGCTGCCAATAGCGAGTACAAAGATATCTTTAAGCACAAAGTTATAGAGAACATAGCCCGCACCAATAAAAGCAACATAGCCAAAGAACCATAAACCGTTGCCCCAATCGAATAGAGTCTCAATGGCTAATGCTGTAATACAGACCACACTGATTAGTATGCTGAGTTGTTGAAACACTGGCGCGTCATATCGATTGGGCTCATAGCCTAAACTTTGGTTATGCTGTAAATGTTGTTCACATAGCGAGCCCCGGTTAAATAAGCCAAGCTTGCCACTGAGCAACAAACAACAGAAATGCAGTAATAGGTTAAGTAAAAATAGTGCCTTTAAAGATAAATTGAAAATGAATAAATGCGCAATCATGCCCGGAAAAGTCTGGTAATAAAGAACCAAAGTCAGATTAACGAGTAAACCCAATAACAGCCATAACAGCTCAGATCCAGCGACCCAAGCTAGCGGTAAAACAAACAATGCCCAAAGTGCAAACAACTGCCACGGATCAGCTCCCGTTTGATAGGTTTGCCCAACCAAAGCCAAAAGGCTGCCGATAATAATGGCGGCGGCCAATAACACCGCATTTGCCGCAGTATAGCCAAAGCCTAACCCTGCACCTCGCTTTCTTGCCCGAAGGTGCTGCACAAGATAAATAAGCAAAGTAACTATCAATGCGCCCTCAACCACAGCAAAACGCGCAAGTTTACCCATAGATTGCCAGTTAGCGGCCACAAAAAAGACCACTCCAGCACCTAGAAATAATCCAGATAGCCAAGTGAGCAACACATTGGTTAACGCTTGCCATTGCCCCCTCATTGGAGTTTGGCACGCTAAGGATAAGGCCTTGGGCATACTCTCTTGCGTTATCAAGGCTTGTTCAAACCAGCGCCATAACGCAGATTTAAAATTATTCACTCACTTGTTCCCTAACATAAATTTAATCAGAAAAAAATTTCTGATTCAATATCTTATACCGATTTACATATTACTATCTTAGATCCGTTAACCAAAATAAAAAGGGTGCACTATGGCACCCTTTACTTGTTACGGACGAAGTTTATTCATCAGCCCCGCCATAAGCTGGCGCACTCACAGGTTTAGCGTCAGGATCTGTAACGGGTTGAGCATCTGGGGCTTGTCCCTCTTCGGTTTTGAGCCAAGTTATAAATAACTCATACCAAATAGCCAAGATTACCGCCCCTAAGAACAAACCTATGATCCCAGCGGTGATCATACCGCCAATCGCGCCGATAAGAATGACCGGCATTGGCACATCGACCCCACGTCCCATCAGCATAGGTTTTAGGAAACTATCAGAAACGCCTGCAATCAATACCCAAACAGTAAAGATGGTAGCAGGGGTTGAATCATGAGTTGAAAATACATAGAAAATAAGCGGCAATACCACTAACAGTGGTGGCAGTTGCGCGATACCGAGAATAAACACAATAAAGGTAAATATTCCCGCAGCAGGAATACTAAAGGTAAATAATGCAGAGCCAATTAAAATACTTTGAATAAACGCAACGCCAACCACACCCAGTAATACACTACGGATCGTGGCTGCAGTTAAACTTGTCCACTCTTCACCGTGCTTACCTACTACTTTTACCGCCACGGTGCTGACTGCTGCTGCAGATTTCTCGGCATGCGCCATAAAGCCACCAGCAATGGCCAGTGAAATGATAAACATCACTAAAGACCCTAAGCTACTACCTAGCATACCCGCCGCTGCACTGACGCCTGTTTTAATTTGGGGTAAAAAGTGCAGTACCGCCTTCTCTAAATTAGTCGCAAATAATGCCCAAATATCATAAAGTTTATCGCCTATAAGCGGAATGTCTGCAATTTTTTGTGTTGGCCCAAGAATATCAACTTCACCAGACTGTAGCACTGTAATGATGTGTGACACCCCATCGAAAATTGAGCTTGAAACAATCCAGAAGGGTGCAATAAGCAACAGTATTCCTGCCAAAGCGAGAATCGTTGATGCAAGCCCTCGGCGCCCTTTTAATGCCTTTTCAAGCTTTTGCGTCATTGGCATAAGGGCAACTGCAATAATAGCTCCCCAAAGTACAGGGATAATAAATGGCTTGATGATATCTAAAGTCCAAACAACCAGAATAAACAGTAAGCCAATCCTTATTGCCGATTCCATCATATTGTTGATGAACAACTTACTTTGGGTATGCTGCATAGGGTTTTCCATATTAACCTTCCTGTTGTGTTTCTTTTTGAGCTAATCCAGCGCTCACTAAACTTGCAACGACAATTGCCATATAAAACACGCCTGCAATCGCCTCCATATATACCGCAACTTGTGCAAAAGGCGTATTAGGGCTGATATCGCCATAACCTAAAGTGGTTAACGTGACAAAGCTAAAATAAGCCATTTGTGAAAAATTTTGTCCCCAAACACTATGCTCAATACCTGAAAAAGCGTGAGGCGATAATGCTAAAATTAAGAGATATACTAAAGCCCACATCAAGCCTAGCAGTAAAAAAAGCGCAATAGAGCCGACGACCTTGTTGCCATCAACTGAACCAGAAAATAGGATTTGCTGAGCGATAGAGCTAAAAGTGCCCCAGAAAAAGACAAACATAAGGCCAAGCATAAAGAGATCAACATGTGGTACTGACATAAATTTTTTGACGGCCGCCGCCAAAAGCCAAACAATGATAAGCCCCTGCATAAAGCGCTTCCAGCGCTTATCGACCCCGAGACTGACCACACATACCCAGAAAGTAACGGCAATAATGACCTCAAGTATGGACTCTAGCATACCATCAGCGACCGTTTTGACTAATGAGGCACTAAGCAGCAACACCACTAGCGCTGCTGTCATATAGTAAAAGTTATTATCTTTTGTGATTATATTTCTGAACAATCTGTCGAGTCCCTGTCAGTTATCATTTTACCGGCCATATAACCAGCGGTTCAGCTTAGCTAATGCTTCCAATACAATAGCTTAATTTATCCTCAAATGCCGAAACTTTTAACATTCTGATAAAGATTTCATCTACGTTAATATGTCAAAAATAGCCGCAATTTCATAGCCATGTCAGTATTGACATTAAAAACACAAAAAATAACCCGCGATAAAAACTGCGGGTTATTAATACTAACGAACGACTTTAACAAGGCTATTTACTCACGCTTTTCACTCACATTTTTTACTAAAAAATTATAAAACCAGCAAAAAACAGTGATAACAGCTTAATCCCGTTGCAGCGCAACAATAGGGTCAAGCTTAGCCGCTTTATTGGCTGGGTATAAACCAAAGCCAACGCCAATCGTCATACACACACCGAGTGCCAGCAGTATGGAGAACGGTGACCAGGCTACAGGCCAGCCAGCAGCAGACGAGATAATTAGCGCCAGCAATAACCCAACTCCGATACCAATAATGCCGCCCGTCGCCGAGATAGCAATGCTCTCAATCAAGAACTGACGAGCAATATCCTTACGTTTAGCGCCTAAAGCACGTAACAGACCAATTTCGCCTGTTCGCTCTAAAATAGTCGCGAGCATAATATTCATAATACCTATACCACCGACCAACAATGAAATGCCTGCAACACAGGCCATCACAATATTGAAGATCTGCTGGGTCTTTTGATGTTGAGCCAGTAGATCTGCTGGAACCACCACATCAAAATCTTTCTCACCACCGTGGCGCCTATTTAGCAGGTGTTGCAAACTTTTGGCAGCAAGCGAAGGGGCTACTCCATCAGCTAAAGCCAACTTAAACGCATCAAGTTCACTCTCTAAACTCTTAAATTGCATTTTTTTAAGCGCTGTCGTTAATGGAATAAAGACTTGGTTACGCTCCCCACCAAGCTTCACGCCTTGAATGCTAGACTTAGAGCCCTCTTTTTCTGATAACACGCCAACAACGGTAAACCATTGATGGTTTACTTTAATCAGGTTGTTTATCGCATTGCCCTGAGGAAATAAACTTCTGGCAGCTTCTGGCCCCAATACCGCAACCTGTTGATAGTAAGCTTCATCAGTATCATTGAGTGTTCGTCCCTCACCTAGCGGCAGTGAACTCAGCTCGAAATAACTGGGAGTGACTCCAACCACTTTTGCATCGCTGCGACCTTTGAGGCTAAACAGGCTGAACACTTTTACGTACTTCTCAGCACTCCAATTCTCAACAAATGGCAAGGTATCACGAGCACTTTCGATATCTCTCAGGCTTAATCCAATGCTGTGTTCTCGTATAGACTTAAGCGCCTCACCTTCGGCGCTACGTGCGTTAACGACTAAGTTTTTAACCCCCATAGACTCAATCATTTTTAATGCTTCGCGCTCCGCCCCTTCGCCAACACTTAGCATAGCGATAACCGCACCGACACCAAAAATCATACCGAGCAAAGTTAAAGAAGTGCGTAATTTATGGTGACGCATTTCATCGAACGCTTGTTTAATCCCTTCCCAATATACGGCAATAGGCACAGATGACTTATTCATAACGTCCTTTTTAAGTGGTTTGACTAGGCTCACCGAGGCTCTGTTAGCGGTCATACACGATTCCTCTTCGGTGGTGTGGTCAATGCAATGGTATCCCCTTGCTTCAAGCCTTCGGTGATCACGGTTCGATTCAAGCTGCGATTACCAAGTTTAACGCTTTGCTTAGCAAAACCAGCCGATGTTTGTAGATAGACCCAATACTCACCTGACTTTTGGAACAGAGCTTGGTTTGGCACGGTAATCACATCTTTAAGATCAAGTGCGTGTACCATGGCATTCACTTGTCTGCCAGGTTGCATAATTGCAGTTAAGGTTTTATCTAAAGTGACGGTGACCTCAAAATAATTAACTGGGCTGTCCTGCTCTTTAGCTTTTGCCAATGCATCGAGCTGCGTTAAGGTACCGTTTATTGCAAATTCTGGATATGCATCAAGATATAACGTCACAGCCTTGCCTATAGCCAAACCTAAGGCTTCTGATTCAAGCACATGCAATTTAGCCTGCATCTTTGAAGTGTCAGGAAGTAAGCCGATGGCCATACCTGACCACATCATGTCGCCAGCAGCGGGCAACTTGCCATTCCAACCCGTTTGCGCGACAAAAATGCCGTCATGAGGCGCAACAATCTCCATCTGCTTTAGATTACCGGTATAACGGTTCATCTTGGCCTGATGGCCTTTTTGCTTTAACTTGATGAGCTCTTGTTCTGCTTGGGCTTGAGAACCATGCTGACTCAGCCCCCAATCATAAAAGTCCATTTTGGCTTCAAGGTAATCTTGATTGCGCATCTGATCGATAATATCGATTTTGGTATAAACTCGTTCATCGTCACTGAAAAATTGTTCGGCTAAATCTTGCTCCTGCGCGGTCAGTTTTGTATCAGTAGTCAAACTCTTATCGATGGTTTTATCCCTCTGGCTCTGGATCTGGCTATCGAGACCTAGACGATCATAATCGAGCGCCTCCATCTCTAAGCGGAACCGTTCTCGCGCCCCATCCATTCGTGCAACAACATCACCGGTTTTAACCGTACTGAAATTGTCCATGATCCAAGCTAAAGACTGCGGGCCTCTAAGCCCTGTAGGTACATTGACCGTAGTCGAGTTACTCGCCTCTAACTCACCCGATGCAGGAATATCAACTTTAAAGTCAGAGCGATGAACCTCAACGGTTAACACACCATTATTTGCAGGATCACTACAAGCTGTCATGACTAGCAAGCCAGTGACGAATAAAGCACGACGAACATAGCGCCTTTTATTTGTTAAATGAGTGATTATCATGGCAGCAACACCTCCTCTCCTTCCGTTAATCCTAAGGTAATTGCTACTCGCTCTTTCCCCATATCCCCTAAGCCAACATATTGTTTACTTTCGGTAAATATCCCCGGCTTTAATACATATGCTTTGCCGCGTTCATAATGCACAGCATCTAAAGACAAGAGTAATTCAGGATTGTTATTGGCGATATCGATACTTATTTTTGCGGTCATCCCTGGGCGCATCATCTCTGTATCAGGTTGCTCAATACTGGCGACAGCATCAAATATAACCAAGGGGACATCTTGATTTTTAACTCTAAACACTGCGCCAAGTTCAATTATTTTGCCGTTAAAGCTTTTCTCAGGATTAGCATCGAGACGAATTTTTAATGCTTGGCCAATCTTAACTCGCCCAGCTTCAACTTCAGGGATGGTCATGTTGACTTGCATGTGTTGCAGATCGGGAATACTTAATACAGAGTCACCGACGAAAATATTTTGTCCTTCAGCGACTTTATTGCCTTGTTGATCATTGCCATAAACCACCATACCATCTCTTGGCGCAATTAATGTCAGTGACTTTATCCCCTTTTCGAGAGCGGCGACTTCAGAGGCAAACTTTTGCTGATCACCAGCTAACATTTTCATTCTCTGTTCAGCGCTTTCGATTTCAAGCTCAATTTTTTGATTAATTAATTGAACCCTGTCTTTAGCGATAACTTCATCTTTTAGGTATTTTTGTTGATCGATAACCGAAACAGTTATATCTGAAATGTCGACTTTAAGTTGACTCTTTTCTTGTTCCATTTTGGCTTCGGCTAGCTCAAGCTTTAGCTCTTGTAACTTTTTGGCATTACGCAGTTTCGAGGTTTCGATATCTTGAATGGTGGTCGCCAAATTTGCTGCTTTCACAGAAAGCCTTTGGGTTAATGTCGAGGTATCAAGCTGAGCCACTCTATCGCCTTGCTTGACTTCACTGCCCTCTGGAGCCAACATTTTTACCTGATACTGCCACACTCGACGCAGTGCCGGCGGCCTTAAGCTCACCGTATTCGCTGAAACGAGCTCCCCCGTCACCTCAATTTGTTGCTCTAAAATCCCTGACTCAACTTGAGTCACTACATATTGGCTACAGCCAGTGAGAATTGCAGCTAACATCAATGTATTAATGGCTGTCATCTTCATGATGAAGTCACTCCCGTTTCTATTAATACGCTCATTCCAGGAATGATCTCAACTCGCTCGTCACGGTTAAATTTAATCGACAATTTAAACCAGTTACTTTTACCCCATGCCGGTTGCTTACTGGCTTGTCGACTAATCGTGTCGACACTACCGCTTAAGGTTATTGTTGATTGAGAATCGAGCCTTAGGCGGACAGTTTCGCCAATGGTTAGACGGTCTACATCGACTTCATTGACCCATGCAATTACCTCTAAATCATCAAGTGCGGGGATATTGGCAACTTGTCTGCCTATTTGCGCGTTATCACCCACCGAGTATTTTTTGTCGCTCCAAGGATCGCGAGAATAAAGTACTGGGCCTGCAATATCGGCGTGCAGCTCAAGTTGCTCTAGTCCCGATAAGGCTTGAGATAACTCAAGTTCAGCGCGCTTTTTATCAATCGCCAACTGGGATAATGATGCTGTGCGCTTATCTTGGATCTCGGCTAAAGCTTGCTGTTTTTTGGATAATTCAGACTCGGTTTTGAGCTGATTAAATTGATTGTCAGCGTAATCTTTAGCCGCAATAAAGTCAGCCGGAATAGCGGCATCTAACTGCGCTTTTTCTAATTCAAGCCGGGCTTGCTTAAGTTCAAATTTGGCTTGTAATAACTGCGCATTGAGCTCTATCGATTGGCTCTGTTCCTGCGCAGTCACTCGTAATAAGCTCGCTTCAAGCTGCTCAATTTGATTATCAATTTCACTCTTATCGAAAATAACCACGACTTGCCCAGGCTCAGCTAAGCTCCCCTCTGGCATCATCCACTGAATTTGATAGCGCCACGTATCGCCAGCCTTTGGCACCACAAAAGCTTGTGATACGACAGAGGCGACCTGTCCTGTCAGTAACAGCGGCGTCAAATCAGCTTTGTTTAACGAGTCTACGTCAGCATAGGCTAATGAGTTATCAGAGCTCTGGTTTATTGTTTTCGTTTGAGAACTCGACAAGGCGCTAGCAAGCGACTCTGCACCAGCGGTTGCTGATACACTCACATTGACCAGCATGGCAACAGATAAGCTAAGCACCATCCGAGGGAGCACACTCTTTGCTTTGATCATGACACGGTGATTAACCAAGGTATTAAGCGGCATTGTCACCTCTTTCTTCAATTTCTACGATGTCGCCATCTCGCATACGAATAACACGCTGAGCATAGGCTGCGACTTCTTCTTCGTGAGTCACGAGAACGATGGTCTGACCCGCTTTATGTAACTCAGTAAATAGCGCCATGATCTCAACTGACGTTTTACTATCGAGTGCACCAGTCGGCTCATCGGCTAACAAAATAGCGGGACGATTAACTAAAGACCGCGCAATAGCGACACGCTGTCTTTGGCCACCAGACAGTTGGTTTGGCCTATGGTCATGTCTAGATCCTAAGCCCACTCGCTCAAGAAGTTCGTGTGCATAGTCAGTATCTTGCTGTGCATCAGCTGAAAACCTTAAAGGTAATAATACATTTTGAAGGGCCGACAAACGCGGCAGCAGATGAAAGCTTTGAAATACAAAACCAATCTCTTTATTTCGCACCGCAGACAAGGCGTCATCATCTAACTCAGCCACTTCCTGGTCATTTAGGCTGTAGTTTCCCGACGTAGGCTTATCAAGGCAGCCTATAATATTCATTAATGTCGACTTACCAGAGCCCGACGGGCCCATAATCGCAACAAACTCATTTCTTGCGATTGAGAAGCTCACCCCATTGAGCGCTTTAACTAAGCTTTCGCCCATGGGGTATTCTTTTGTTAATTGATGAACTTTAATCATAAGGTTCTCATATAGCAGAATTAGTGAAAATCATATAAATGCTTATATCATACAGATAAGTGGATATAGGCCGTTTAGATGGTCTGCAAAAAAGTGTAAATAATCGTAATACAATTGGATTAATTATCGGACAACTATTTTCACAAATTGTTTTCGGTGAAGACTAGCTTGAAAAACGCCGACTAATTAAATCTATCATTTAGAAGAGGATGAGGCGCTAGCGCGATAAAAGCTGATGGGGGGTGATGCTGAAACATTTTTCTTCCTTGCTTAACCTAAGAACATCTCAATCCATTTGAAATACTTTATACAAAATACGTAAGTTCATAGCGAAACGCAAGCACTTGCAAACCCAGTTCCGATGTCTGCGACTCAGGAGTTTCAATATTGATAACCAAATTCGATCTGTTCGTCAAACCAATGTCAGTAGTTAGAAAAGCGCATGAATGGCATCTATTTAATAAGCCTTGCATAGGTATTCGTACCAGAGTCTATGATGTGGTTATACCAATGGATCTGAAACAAGATGAGCTAGGAACACACTTAGAAGATATCTATCATGAGCACTGCTCAATAGCCCATCGGCAAGTGACGAGGTTAACTTAACATCGCGCCTGCTAAGGTGAACAAGGATATTGGAACGAAAAATACCCACTGGAATAAATACTTAAATGGCATTTCGAGGCTACTCATAAATCCGATATAAATCTGCCATATTGCAAATAAGCCAAAGTTGAGTGCGATAAATATCAGCATGCCAAAGCTTTGCATGGCTGAAATAGCGTTAAATGAACAAGCCAGTAAGACCATGCTTGATAGCACCAGAAATACCGAAATATAATGAAAAACACAGTGCATAATCACTTTTGCCACTGGATCAAAGGCAGCAGTCTGCATTGGCTGTAAAAAGTGTTTTCGGCCGTAGGTAAAATGATCAACACACGTTAAGGCTGTAATCCCCCCAGCAATCAGCAGATAAATATTCATGAGTGACTCCCACTAAATCAACAATATTGAATCAAACCTACCGCTAAACAGAGTTTCAATTATGGTGTCCAATTTTAGAAAGCAATTATAAAAAGCAAGTTTGGATAGCAGTTATAAAAAACAAGTTTCGAAAGCACAAGTTAGAAGGCTAAAGTTTGAATAATAGACAGGATATTAGCAAAAATCATTTCACAAATTATGTAATTTACTGAGGCTAAACGTGCTCAAGTCTAGCCCCAATAAGGTGAAAATGGTTACATGGAGACCATAGTCCAATAATCGAGACGTTTCTCCGGTTCGGCTAGAATGCTCTGACAGGTCTCTTTATATTTACCCATCAGTGGGCCTAAATTTTTCGCATTTGGCATACTAGCTCGGTGCTTTTCAGCCGCTGCAGTTATCGCTGCAGAAACTTCATCTTCGGTTTTAAATTGTTGTGCAAGCTCCTTAGCTTGCTCACCAGACACCTTTAAGCGTTCAACTACCGCCGCCATCTGAGGTGCATTCATCGCAGAAATTGCCTCCGTAGCGATATGATAATAAGCCGCACAATCGGCAAGTTCGCCAACAAAGGCCTCTTCAGCCTCCCCCGCGAAACTATTAAAAGAGAGTGAGCTAGCACCGAGGATCAATAAAGCTAAATTCGTTTTTGCAAACATTGAAGGTTATCCTTTTCTTTTTAGTCGCTAATATTTAGCATTAAAACAGCTTCGAGCATCCATTTCTACTTTAGCTTTTAATGAATATCAAGAGTATAGCGAAGATAACTCGTTCTCTTTTAAAAAAGAACCAGTTTAATACTGGCTTTACTATCATTTTAGCGATGAGTGCTCTGTACGCCATTTCTTTCATTACAACATTTCTGTATTACAACATTAGGTCGCGTTAACTCACGAAGCTTGATACCCAAGCAGTTTATCTTTCAACCCTTGCTTCACGTCATGCCATTCGGCATCGATTATCGAGTACACAACAGTGTCTCTGACAGTGCCATTACTCAAAATTTGATGATTACGCAAAATACCGTCTTGGTTAGCGCCTAACCGGCAAATCGCTTGGCGTGACACTTGGTTTTGAATATGCGTTCTAAATTCTACCGCCATTACGTCTAGAGTTTCAAAAGCGTAAGACAGTATAAGTAGCTTTGCTTCGGTGTTAACCGCGGTGCGCTGTGCACTTTTTGCGTACCAGGTGTAACCTATCTCTAAGCGGCGATGTTGCTGCTGCCAGTTACAAATACGTGTACAGCCGACTATCGCACCCGAGTGACGTTCTCGAACCGCAAAGGCTAATGCCTCTCCTCGAGCCTCTGCCTCTAACGCCGCGGTAATATAGGCTTTCATCTCGTCTGGATGAGGAGCTGATGCGTACCATATTTCCCACAAGTTCCCATCTGTGACAGCGATACTTAGCGCCGGTAAATGCTCCAATGATAAAGGTTCAAGTACAATATACTCACCAACTAAACTGGTTTCTTTTACTTCTGCGTTCACCACAACCTCCTGTATTTTTATTATTCTACGCTAGCATGGTAACAGACTCAGTTTAAGCTAACTCTTGATGAAATTAGCTCAACTCACATACGATGCAAGAATTTATAAATATCGGGCGAAACTCATGCCATCTTTTAGGGTTTTAGTGGGGGCATTGATAACCGGGGTACCTAAATAGAGAAAACCGACTATTTGATCTTTTGCTTGTAAGCCCAATAATTGATGCACCTTTGCATCGAAGGCAAATGCACCGGTACGCCAAATTCCTCCTAGCCCCTGAGCAAATGCCGCTTGCTGCATGGCCATCACTGCGCATCCTGCAGCAAGGTGTTGCTCAAACGCTGGCACTTTAGGGTGTTCAGTCACTTTAGCAACCACGGTGATCACCATTGGTGCTCTCAAAGGCATGTTTTTCGCTTTCTCGATAAAATCTTCGTCGGCGCCCTTTTCAATCAGTGCTTTTACAAACACTTCCCCTAGACGGGACAAACCATCTTCTTCGGCAATAATAAATTCCCAAGGCGTTAACCCCGCATGATCAGGTGCTCGCGTGGCAGCATCGAGGATATTTTGTAGTTGTTGTGAATTAGGTGCAGGAGTCGTCAGTCTTGGGGTTGATTGACGAGTTAAGAGTAATTCTAATGCGTCCAACTTATTATCCTTAATAGTGTTTTTACGAAAAAAAAGGGTCAAGAAACATGTACTCTTTGAGAGTATCAATTGCGCAAAAAAAATCCCACCTATTTAGTGGGATTTACCTTGTTTAATCATCGATTGATTAAAGCATTTACTCAACATAACGGCATTTATTGCTAACGGGTCGTAACGTATATAAGTTAAAAAGACGTTACCAACTCATTTAAACAAGCAGCTAGAGCACAGATGTAAACAGCCTGAGGCCCCATTAAGCCAGCCCATTACGCTTGGCAATATAATAATCAAGGCTTGTGTAACGCCCCCCGCCCATAAACAGCAATGCCAACAGCATAAACAGGTAGGTAACTGCGAACTCAATACCATTATTCAAAATAACAAAGTTGCCTGAGCTAGTTAGCCACTCGTAATTACCATTTGCTTGTAAGATCTCTTTAGCACGCTCAAGCTTTTCAGCCGAGGCAATCACGTTATCATTCGCTAACCAAGAGCTTGGGTCGGCAATCGCTAACCAACCATTTTCGATATGTACACTAAGAGCGGCGACCAACATAGTGAACGCTAACGGAATCGAGATTAAGCGAGTCGCCAAGCCTAAAATAAGCAATGCCCCCCCAAAAAATTCGGTACCTGCAGCAAGTGCAACCATCACCTCAGGAAAAGGTAAGCCTAATCCCCAATCGGGATTACCAAACCATGCAGCGGTATCGCTGAAATGGGAAAGCTTGTTATAACCTGCTTGCATTAACACTGGCGCGAGATATAAACGCAAGGCCAGCGGCGCTATCCCTTCGCCACATTTTAGTAGCGTCAAAAATTTCTGGTAAAGTGTAACTAGTTGCATATCGTTCCCTCTTTGAATTTAATCCTCGGCTTAGCTGTATAGACCCTTACAACTTAGCCTATCTTTCAGCAAAAACGGTAAAGTTAGCTTAATCGGCCTCGCTGAGCTCATTAAGATCAACGATTAATGCATCCAGCTTCTTTTGAAAGTATCTTTTCTGGCTAGCACTTGCCAGCTGATTGAGTCGAATAAGTAATTGACCAAATTGTTCGGTATTGTTATCAAGTGAGGCTTTATATACGTCTGACTTAAGGCTGTCTGGCTGAGTGATTAACACGGTTAGGCTGTGAGATAGCGCCGCTTGGTTTTGCCGATTCTTCAGTGCTTGTGAAAATAGCCTTATCCATTCATGCCGATATTCAAGCCACATGTCTAAGCTCGATGCACGGCCTAGGTTATATTCATGTATGGCTTGCTTTTGCTTTGATGTCAGCTTCCCTATCCACTTCTTTACACGTTTGTTGATGCGTTTATCAGCCATTTCGACTAATGCCAGCCTATCTTTACCTAAATACTTTTGATTTAGCTCTTTTTCATCAACTCTAAGCTGCGCAATGATTTGTTTAACTTGTTCATCGGTAAAAGAACTTATAATCGGTACCAGAGAGGGGTTAATAAATTCAAAGCTTCTGTTCCAGTGCTGCTTTACCTGCTTAACTTGTGCAGCCCATATTGCGGGTGTCAGGCTTGCTTGTTGAAATTCAAGTGAGAGCAATGATAACTGTTTCGCGTACAAAGGAAGCTCTTCGGCTCGGTGCCAGATTAAAAACTGATTAAGTGCAGATTCAAATTGGGCTTGTTGCTGTGTGTTTAACGAGACATATTCTGCAAGTTTCCACTCTATGGCCCAATCTAAAAAATAGTAGCCCATCTTAGTCGAGCAACCCACAAGAGAGATAAGGAGTAACATCCATAAGCCAGCTTTTCTCATTGCTTCCCCTATTGTTCCAACTGTTTGGGCTTATCTTTAATCACCATATGAATATTCAGTCATTAGCGTCTTTAACCTAGCATAGAACATCGGCAGGAATTCGCTCGGTTACAACATGTGTGGGGTAATTAAGAAGCAGTGAAAAATGTAAGCGCCCGCCATCATTATTACTGATAAATTAGCTTAGCTGGCACTAAGTACAACATCCACTAGGTACAGCAGGCAATTAACTCATTATATTGCTGAGCACTGTCCAAGTAATCTTCGACTAAATGGGCTCCCTCGCCATCAGCTAACTTTGTAATTTCGCCCTCTTTTACTAAGCAATCAAATGCCATTTGTAGTGCCCAGCACACTGCAAACACCCAATACAGATCGACGGCGGCAGTGACGGCATTTCTTGCTTTGTTATTTAGGTTCGGGTGAGCAACTAAGTAGTTGTCAATCAGCCAATGGCGCTGCTCTGATGACAGAGAATGGCTGGCAATCACGGCTGCAAGATCGCATAAAGGGTGTGAGCTACAGGCATATTCAAAATCGATGCATTTAAGCTTATCTTCAACCAGCAAAATATTATAGGGGTTCAGATCTCGGTGGCTAAACTGAAGCTGAGTCACACAAGCACCGAGTCTATCAAGCATTGTATCAATCTGATGCGACTTAGCCAAAAGCCGTTGATAAAGCTGCTGCCAACGAATCAATAGCGCCTGCTCTGCACATCTATCATCACCGCAATCATCATTAGGTGAGCCCTGTAGCCGAGATAACTGCTTGTTCATTTCGGTTAATCGCGCCAAGTATCTCTGCCACTGTGTATCAACTGTCATCACATTACTGGGCCGAGGCAATTGCTTTAATCCGTTTAATAATTCAAGCAGTTTTTGCTCGGCTTTTGGCCAGATATTATGAGTGGTACTAATTGGGTGAGCCCCATTGGCACTCATTAAGTCATTCCAGCAATCTTGCTCATTCTGGGCAAAGAACTCACTTAAATAAAATGTTTTATCGGGGCTGACATAGACAATTTGTGGTGCAAGCTGAACCTTACTTGCAAGTTGCCAATTTAACACTTCGTCCTCTCGATTACAGATCTGAGAGCTCGCCCAACTATTGACTCTTAGTGCCCACTCAGATTCAGTGGACTTACTCTGATGTAAGCCACGAATGTAATAGTTTTGATTGCTTAAGCCTTGCGTCAAAGGGGCTATCAGGCTGACATTTGTCAGCCCTGACTGCGCAAGATAAGGCGCCAGAATTTGAGTTAAACCTTGAGCCATTTAGGCGGTTCCTGCCGCTAAGTCAATCTCTTGCGTGGTTTGCTGCACGTACATTTTATTGCGCCACATGTAGTAGCCAAATACAACCATCCCAAGGTAAAGTACAAACAAAATGGCGGTTAACATCAAGCCTTTACTGACATAGAGATAAATAGAAACCGCATCAATAACAAACCAATAAATCCAGTTTTCTAGGACTTTTTTTGCCACCAAGTAAGTGGTCATAACCGCAAAACAGGTCGTCGCAGCATCTAAATAGGGGAAAGCGGCTTGAGTTTGAGTTGCCATGAAATGACCGATTAAAACAGCAATCAAGCTCGTGAGCCCTATTAATTTCAAATGCGTGCTCAGCTGCCATGAAACAATGTTCACCCCATCATGCTTTTTACCGCCTCGAGTCCACATCCAATAGCCATAAACAGCCATCGCCATATAGTAAATATTAAGCACGGACTCCATCAACAACGACACTTTCCAAAACAATACGGTATAAATCGCGGTACTGATAAACGCTGCCGCCCAACACCAAATGCTACCTTTCATCGCAAAAATAAGGTAGGCCAAAGCCAGTAAGACCGCTACAGCCTCCCAGCCCGTCAACGCTTCTGCTTCACTAAAAGCGGCAGTAAAACTATTGACTAACGCTAGCCAAAACTCAGACATAAATGGTGCCCTGTATTTAACACAAGATACTTAGCACAAGAAGTTCTTGCCCTAAATCATCGTCAGATATTGTTAAGCTCAACAGTGGCCAAAAGACATTCCCTATCTCTAGACCACCTCATCTAAATAAAATTATTCGCTATGACTTAAATTGAGTTCGCCACCAATAAACTTACAAACGAATACGGCTTTACCAAATTTTTCATGAGCGGCTTGCATCTCAACCGCAAGCATAGACATCACATCGCCATACTCACCAACCACCTGAGTTGCCATTGCATTGGTCACTCGCTGTATGTTGTCGTAAGAATCCACTCGCGCAATAAACCATTTAATCGGGTCTAAATAGTTATCTTGAAGCGGGTAGCAACTAATTTCTGCTGTTAATTTCATGGTATTGACCTCAGCCACCCTATGGTGGCTCAATTTGACTATATTAAGTAAATCGGTATTCAGTAAATGGGTGATTAACTTAACCATTAATCACTCTTCACTTATGCTTTAAAAATCTTGAATCACACTTGTAATTACACGCGTGATGATCTCTTACTTACAAGAACTTAAGGTTAAATGTCATACCTAGTTGGCGTGGATCGCCATAGCGTATATATTGCTTATCAGCCCAATCTAAATCTGGTTCATTACCGAAGTAGAAACCACGAACGCCATATTGTTCGTCAAGTAGATTACGTCCCCACAGATACACAGACCAGATGTCGGCTTCATAACCCACTTTGGCGTTAAAAATTTGATAAGGATCAGACTTTGACTCATTACTGTCAGAGTAGTAGAAATCACTCTTTCCGCTAGCGTTGACGTTGGCAAACCAACCATTATCGCTGCGATAAGTCGCACCTATGCTAAAGGTATAGTTAGGTGAATGGGCGAGTTCTCGGCCTGAAAGATCGACCACAGCACCATATTTATCTTCATATTGATAATCGCCATAAGCCGTTTCTAACCAGCCTAGGCTACCGTATAAGTTCAAGTTGTCTGTTGCATACCAATTACCTTCGAGTTCCGCACCGTAGTTGTGTGAACTACCTGCATTCTCGGTAAATAAAATAAAGTTACCCTCTTCACCCGGAACTGTTGACTGCTGTGAAGCTGCAACTTGCTGATCTTGTCTATCCATATAAAACACAGCAAGGTTGGTGCTCGCCTGACCGTCAAACCAAGTCGATTTTAAACCCAATTCATAGTTATAAAGGATTTCGGTGTCGTACTCTTTTTTGTCTGCTAACTCAACTGGCAGCGACATGTTAAAGCCACCCGCTTTGTAGCCACGCGCCACACGGATATAGGACTCATGGTTTTCGCTTAACGCCTTGCTTAATGCGATATGTCCGCCCCACATAGTTTCGCTTGGGCCGAAACTGTCGCCTGCCGAATCACTGTAATCACTTTCTCGACGCTCAACCCGTAAACCTACAGATAATGCATAAGTTGCACCTAAGTCTGAATCTAACTGACCAAATAATGCATAATTTTGTGCTTCATACTCGGCTGATAACTGGTTATAAGTATCAACCGTGTCGTTATCTTCTTGTAAGTCCATGGCATACACGCCAATCAGCCAATCGGTACTATCTGAAAAAATACGTCCAGATTCTGTGGACGATAATCTAAACTCCTGGGTTAGCGTTTTTCTCTCGCCTTTTTTGTCCCAGTTATACTCGTACTCACATGGAATACCACCGCAACCTCGACTTTCCCAGTAGTCAGGGTTTGCCCAGTCACCGTCGTAGTTATGGCGCGTATCTGATTGCGCCAACGAGGTTAATGAAGTGAGATCAAAATTCTCGGCGCCAGTATAGGTGAACTTAAGTGACGAGCCTGTTGTACGTTGCTTATCGACACCCGGAGCATCGGTTAATGTGTCAAAACCATTATTATCCAGTGTCCATGCATCATAACCATTGTCGTAGTTCGCGTGCAGGAAAGTTAAATCGATTTCTAGATCTTCGGTTGCATACCAGCGTAACTTACCGCGGCCTGTAAACTCATCACGATTATTGGTGTCACTTCGGCCAAGGTAGAGGTTGTCACGATAGCCATCTTGTTGATGCTGCTGTAACGATACACGATAAAGTAAATTACCTGAGTCTGTAATAGGACCTGAGCTGAAACCACTGAAAGTCTGTAGATTATCATCGCCAAGAGAGACTTCTGCGCCATGTTCAAACACATCGGTAGGGTCGTTACTCTTGAGATAAATTAGACCTGCTAAGGCATTTGCGCCATAGCGAGTTCCTTGTGGCCCACGTAGCACTTCTACTTGTTGTAGATCATACATGCTTGAGACCATGCCTAAACCAGATAGGTCGATATCGTCTACAACAAACCCCACCGAAGAGTTAGGTGCGCCCTGGTATTCTTCTTGCTCGCCCACACCACGGATCTGGAAATATTTAGGTCTAGAGCTACCACCAGACCAATTTAAATTGGCAACCGTATTTAAGATATCTTCAAAGTGTTGGGCACCTTCATCTTCAATTTGTTGCTGATCAATAATGGTAACGCTGGAGGGCATTGTTTCTAATGCTGAACCACGAAAGTCAGAGGTCACCACCATGACTTCGATATCATCGTGAGTGGTGGATGCATCGCCATTAGCAAAGGCGTTTGTAGATGAGATGGCTGCAATAACCGCAAGTGCTATTGGCGAATAAGATTTTAGATTTAACATAGGACCTCAAAGTAAAATTTTGAGATCCGGCATCAGTAAAGAAGCGATCGGGAAATGAATTGTGGCCCATTCCTACGCCGGTATTAGCCGGATCAGGTTCAAAGGGTTCGTTTTTCAACATCTCAGTCAAAGCAGATAAATCCGACTTTCGGTTTATAGACTTTAACACCCCTTGGCGAGCGCGATTATACATGAAATTTACAACTCGATGACAGACTTCTTTAAAAACAGGTACTTTTTGCATGAAAAAACGTCAGCTTAGCTGACGTTTTTTTAACAGGTGTGATATAAACTTGGTTTACGCTAGCCTTTAGCCAACAACTTAAACTTACCACTTTAACTAACCAATATTAACCAAGAGTGTCGTCAGGCTAATTTGAAAAGGCTTTTCTCACGTATAGCTCAAAACGAGTTGCGGTGGCATTAGGAGCCACAGCGCTAACTTGCAGGTGCTGTTTACCGTGTAGCTTTACCGATTTCCAGCTTACGCCTTCATCGTCAATTGTCATTCCGTTTAAATCAAACCAGGTGAACTTATATTGCAACCTTAAATCGGTTGATACCTGACTGACAATGGTTCCCGTACCACGTAAGAATCCGCCTTCAGGGCGAGCCATGATATTGGTTACTTGTACCTCTTTACCAAAGCTATTGTTATCAATCCTAGCATCCCCATTTGACCCCGCCATCACACCGGCAGTATGTTGAGCACATGCAGTGAAAACCAATGCGGTAAATAGTCCCAATAAAACCTTTTTCATCTCTATCCCCTTCTTAGCTGCAACACATACGCTATTGATACAAACCATGAGTTAAGTAGCAAGTTAAATTAACATGCCCGATTAATAGCCTAAGCGAATAAACGTAAGTTAATAAGCTTGAGTTAATAAGCTTGAGTTAATAAGCTTGAGTTTAAGCATAAGCTAATAGGCGTAACTTAAATAAACTAAAGTTAGCCAGCTCGACTAATCAATCAAAAAGTGCGCTCTTGCAGTTGCAATTAAATGCTTACGGTTTGTCTGCCAACAATTAATGCTTACATTGGCCACTCGGCGGCCTTGGCGCGTGATTTTACACTCGGCGAAGCTATCTTTATGGTAACCAGCCCTTAAATAATCAATTGAAAAATCAACAACTTTAGGTACTTTTGTCGTTTGCATAAACACCATCAATTGTACTATTGCCGACATCTCCATAAATCCTGCAATCACGCCGCCATGTAGCGCAGGCAAGATAGGATTACCTATGTTGTCATCT
The DNA here is from genome assembly GCF_052977065.1 of Shewanella sp. 125m-1. Lineage (NCBI taxonomy): Bacteria > Pseudomonadati > Pseudomonadota > Gammaproteobacteria > Alteromonadales > Shewanellaceae > Shewanella > Shewanella sp. 125m-1. Next base: position 15,699 of record NZ_JBRILT010000046.1, on the reverse strand, counting down.
TTTGCTGGCAGCTTGAAAACCAGTTCATCACCAAATCTGTCTACCGCCATTCCGATAAATTTTGCGTAAGGAACATGCTCCAAGAGATGGCCAAAGTCATTTAGCTCTGTGGCCTTCTTTACGATGCCCTTAACGTCAAGCTTAGCACTGTCGTCCAACGATGGTTCAATAGAAAAGTACGATTCATCATCCATATTCAGCACCTCCCATCAATGCCTGCCTAAACTCTTCACCAACCATCTCAGGGCTGATACGCATAAACGAGCCTACCGCATGAGCGATGGGATCATCTATTGAATCTTGGTAAGCAATAGCGCGGGTAAAGGCAACACTTGAAGACAATTTATAACACTGGGCAAAACCGTAAACAGGTTTGTGCGGCGCTGCCGGCTTCATATAATCGACACGCAAATCGAGAGTCGGAGAGATCTCAAGCAAGCGGTGTTTATCAAAAATTGAACACACCACCGCGCAACCACTTGCAGTATCCATCAATGTTGTGATCACACCACCATGGATCACCCCCGTGTCAGGGTAACCAACAAGCTGTGTATCGTAAGGCAACTCCAGTAAAACATGCTTTCCGCTACCTTCTAGCACCTTTAATTTAAGCTTACGGCATTGAGTTAGCTGCGCGACAAATCGGCTCGCCATATCGGTTAGCGAGTAGCTCTGACTGCTTGAACTCATTCACTCGGGCTCAACATCGGGCCTAGTGGATGGCCACCCACTAAATGCATATGAATGTGATAAACCTCTTGGCCACCATGCTGATTACAGTTCATGATTAATCGGTAGCCATCTTCAGCTATCCCCGCTTCTTGAGCCAACTTAGCAGCCACAGACATCATACGGCCTAATGCTTTTTCGTCTGATGCCTTAATGTCATTAGTTGTTGGGATCAGATGATTTGGAATAATTAACACATGTGTAGGTGCTTTGGGCGTGATATCTCTAAAGGCTGTCACAAGATCGTCTTGATATAAGATATCTGCAGGAATTTCACGTCGAATAATTTTGCTAAATATGGTTTCTTCGGCCATTTGTCTGCCCTCAAAAGGAAATTACTAGCCATAGTATACGCGAAAATATTGACAAGGCGATGGACGATTTCTGAAGTAAATCACATGATTGGATCGTGTTGACTTGCACCTGCATTAAACAGATGTATATACAATGTGGTTGACTTTACGCTGTTTAGGATTTCTAATGAAAAAAAATATGCAGGAATAAGACAATGCTTACGGAAAAAGAAACCGCACTCTTAGATGCCGCAACTGAATTAGTACAAGAAAAAGGCATGATTGCACTTAATATGTCTGATGTTCATAAGCGAGCCGGGTACTCCCGTGCTGCACAATATCAGTCTTTTAGTGATAAAAATGCTCTGCTTGCCGCTTTGTGTATGCGTGAACTGGTGAACAATACCACAGCTATTGAAGAGCAACGCTTCAACGAATTTACAGGGCATTTCACCGTTGTGCTCAGGCCCGTCGTTTATCGCTATTTGAAACTATCTGACAGATTGATGATTGATTCAGCTTTTGGCCTAATGTTGGCACAGGTTCGCTCACTGCCAGATGACGATCGCTTTAGCTACTTGAAAAGTGGATTTGAGTTTTTAAGCAAAGAACGAGAAATGAATAAGTAGCCAAGAATAAAAACTCAATATAGCGCTTGGCAAGCGCCAAGCTAAATGGACTGCATAATCAGCTCTATTTGCAAATCAATCTAAAGCTAAACAGTATTAAAAGTAATGAACATATAAAATACGAAACCACTCAAATAACACGCATTCGACACATAAATGAGTAACAATTTAGTTGGACGTGAACTGACACCATAAAAAAGGCGCTATACATAGCGCCTTTTTTAATATCGCTATATTAACCTTGGTTTAGCCTAGCTTGGACTCTGTCAACCGAATGAGCCTCTAACCAGTATTTTTTAAGCACTGAATTTTCTAAACCAGCTTGAGTATCTGCAAGGTTCCAAGCTCGTTTCCAAATGCCATCAGCAATCATGTGCACCACTGCGCTTTCAATCGCCTGTACCACACACAAACTAACGGGTTCGTTCGAGGTATAACCAACTTCAGACTCTAATAACTCCTGAGCATCGATAAATTTAAATACCCCTGCCGTCAGTTCTTTAGACAATACTGATTTAGTTGTGGTGACACTGCTAAGCAGTCTTCCTGTACGTATGTCTACAGCCCTAAGATTTACCGTAATACTATCAACACGAAATTGACTTGACGCGCCAATGCCCAAATAACGAGCTCCAGCGCCACCGGTACGAATATTGGTGTCGTATGCAACAATACCGCCTTCCATCAAGATCTGTGCAGAATTAAGTTGGCTTAAACTTGCAGCATCGCCCTTTAGTCCTGCACGCACAATTTTTCGCTCAGTCAGTAAATTTTGTAACCCCTCTCTTTCAACAGGGATAAACCAGCTAGAGTCATTCAGCGCTTGGGCTAAAAATGCTGTACCACTTTGAGGTACCGCGGTGGAAAAGTTACTCGATGGAATAGGTTTGTATTGACCGGTTTGATCTCTAAAGTCGTAAACGGCTGCAACCATGCTTCCTTGCGGAGCGGGTAAACCAATTAGATCGTAATAAGTCTCACCTTTTGGCATTAAACTTGATGAAGGCACTATTTGCTCTAATTCACTCGTAGTAGAGCACGCGCTTACAAAGCATAAGGCAAACAATAAGGTTAGCTTGTTAATCATTAACCTTCTCCAGTGTTAGTGTCGATAATGCCACCGACTTCGATAATTGTTGTTTCACCCGTGACAACATCGGTAATATGCACCAATAAGGCACCATCTTGATTCACCACCTGGATCTCGAAATCATCAGTCTTTAAGTACCCTTCACCGCCGTTTGCCGCATCATTAAACAGCTGACTCATCAGACGAGACTCTAGTGAACTCGCTAATCGGTCAAGCGCCGATGGCGGCACATAACTCGACCCTCCTGTATGTTTATTTTGAGCTGATGCATTAGACAGTAAATATGAACCATTAAGGTAACTGCCCCCAAAGTTGGGATTAACAGGAGTGTAAGTCAGCTGAGTTGCATGGGATGAGCCCATAAGCACCGCCAACAATGAACCACCCGCAATTTTAATAACCCTTTTCATAAACTTTCCTTGTTAAAATTCATCTGGAGCCAAATCGGGATCTAAAAATTGGGCCCAGTTTGCTTGCCTTTGATTTTGTTTTAATTTTTGGTTTACTCGCCCGGCAGCAGCTAAAGCTTGCTCATCGATATTTCTACTTGCAGGAGAGACAACCGTGATATAGATAGGTCTTCTATTGTGAAGAATACTAATTTTACTACCGCTTCTCGCTGTCGCTTGTTCAACCACGGTCAAACCTGAATGTTGAGCCACACCACCAATATCCCGATAAGCTGCGACAAATTCTCGATAAAATCGATGACCAAATCGAGTCATTGCACGATTAAGAATAAGCCCATCGATAAGATCTGTTTCAACTTTTGGGGGTTTATCGCTGGTACTTTCGGCTAGCGGTGGTTGCTGCTTATCTAATACAATCTCCCCTGCCGTCAACGTTGACGACAGAAGGAGAAAACATAAGCAGAACCGACTCATTGAGTCACTTCATGCATATTGGTTTGGGCCCAGGCAATTGCCTGACCACGGCTCGATACACCAATTTTTCTAAACGCTCGATAAAGATGCGTTTTTATGGTGCTTTCACTGACAAATAGTTTATTTGCAATATCAATATTGGTACTTCCACTGCGTAATACTTGCAGTACTTCACGCTCTCGGATCGTTAAGGTTTCAACCTCATCAATAGCACTATCATTAAGGCTGTTACTCTCTGTAAAACGCTGAGGTAGAACCACTTTGCCTTTTACTATATCCGCCATGCCCTCACCAATTGTTTCTAAACAAGCATCTGAATAAAATACCCCGGCAGTCACTGAAGCTTGGATAAGAAATTTAGCGTCAACCTGTTTAGGAAAATGCAAAAAGACGACTCGAGCGATGTTGCTGCCTTTTTCAATGCGCTTTTGAATTTGATATGCGGTTTGAACATCTACGGTCGACAGATCAATCAAAATGATAGTAATGCGACTTTCTAATAATTCAGCATTAAAATGCTCTGGAGAGATCCGATGTAGTTTGACCAAGAACTCTTGTGGCCATCTGGTATTGAGAAGATCGGCAAATAAATGCGAGCGGGTAACCAAAACCCAATGTGTGACTTTGAACATAAGCTAACTCCGTGTGTACTGTATATCACCATCCGTGTGTTTTTATTGTAATACACTCAGACTACAAATAAAGACAGAATTATTCACGTAAACACAACAACAATTGAAGTTGGCTTAATTTGAAATATAACCTTGAGTGACTTGGGCTGATTGTCCCTGCCCATATTGCACAACTGAAACACCATGCCCAGTACCATTTTGGTATATTGTCACCGAGCTTTCATTGCCCATTTGTAGGACTGAAGCTAAATTATTGTTCCCTTGTTGATTAATATCGAGATTTAAATAGGCACCTTGCTGAGAAGAGATAGCGATGTTATTGAAGCCACTTTGAAGAATACTTGCCTCAATTTCTGCACCATTTTGGTAAACGCCAGCGCGGTTACTTCCCCCTAACTGCTTCACATCCGCCACTGTTAATAAGCCCGACTGACTCACTATTGCCCGGTTTGAAACACCTTGCTGACTCACACTTGCATCTAAACTATCACCAGTTTGGGCGATAGAGGCGCGGTTATCATAGCCATTAAGTTCATCAAATTGGCTAAGGTCTTGAGCGTGCACCAGAGGCAAAAAGGCAAGGAGTAGCGCTGGGGTATAACGCCATATGCTGCTGATTTGAAGATTAGAGGAGTTAACCGCCATCTTAGTAGTATCCATACTCAATTACCGACCTTTAATGACTATATGAAATTAACGCGGCCATTATGTCGGGAAAGTGCTTGTCCATCATCAATCTAGAGTATTAAAAGCGTTGCATCCAAATAGCTATTCGCTCAATAAAAACTAGACTTTACTACTACGGGCAACTCAATTAACAACAATTAACCACTTCACAAAAAAATATTCAAGCTATTGATTTTAAGAGTAATAAATAATAAACGCTCAAATATTATTATCAATGGTGTTAATTAAGCTTGTCATACGAAAGGAGTCACAAGTCATTTCTTATGTAAGATGAGAAATATTGTATGTTTTATGCTGTGATGAGATTTTGTATAAAATTTTCTTACCTATAATCTGAACCCTAGTAAGAATTTGAATGCTGGTTCCACCAGAAAACCTTTTGAGCCAATATTGATCCTGCACTGTCAAAATTTTTATGCAAAAAAGCCAGCTCTAGGCTGGCTCATTTTAGCAATTTAAGTCAAATAAAATTACTTAAGTGTCGACTCGGCAGTACGACCATCATCGTGACAGCTGTCACATGTTGGCTTGTCACCCACGTTCATTTCATGTGGCGCGTGACAATCAGCACACGTTAGCATCCCGTCATGTGGCTGGTGAACGGCGTCCATTTCAGCCAAAGTACCGTGACAGGCTTGGCACTGCTGGAACTCGTATTCACCGTCTGCAGATGGTGAACCGTCAGCGTGACACGCTTCACAACCGTCCATTTCAGCATGCATTTCGGCAAGTTCTTGACCTTCAGCGAAAGCTGTTGGTGATAAAGCGAGTGCTGCGAATGCCGCACCAAAAATTGCACTTAGTAGTTTATTGCTCACAATTGTATCCTCATTTGATGTTCGCATAGTGAAAACTTAATAGTCAGGTTGTTTTCATCTTGCGAACAATATTTTTAGCACGACTTAGGTTAATTTAGCTAAGCATTAACTAATCCGCAACTAATTTAAGTAAAAGATCATATCATTGTGGAAATTCTCAAAATGTGCGCTTAATCAAATTACTTCTTGGAATGCAGTATAACTAACTATTTATCACGTTGATTTTGGGTAATAAAAAAGCGATTCGAGAGATTGAACCTCGAACCGCCTTGATTTAGCCATGCTTCAATTAGTGAGTTCTAAGTGCCGCAATACGCTTTTCTAGTGGCGGATGACTCATCATCAACTCCGCCATCGATTTTTTACCATTAATACCTAGCGCTGACATTGACGCTGGCATTGCACCGGTTTCAGGGCCTTGGCGCAGTCTCTCAAGTGCCGCAATCATCTTATCTTTACCCGCTAAACGTGCAGCACCTTCGTCGGCTCGATATTCACGAATACGAGAGAAGTAAGCCACAATGATTGAAGCTAAGATACCAAACAGCATATCCAGTACAAAAACCACTGCCATATAAGCAAACATGCCTAAGCCTTCACCCTCTTCGTCATTACTCGCGACGAAGTTATTGATGATGCCAGCCACGACACGTGCAGCGAAGATAACGAATGTATTCACCACGCCTTGAATAAGAGTCAGCGTCACCATATCGCCGTTAGCGACGTGGCTTACTTCGTGGGCTAATACAGCTTCTATTTCGTCTTGACTCATGCCATACAACAGACCACTGCTCACTGCAACCAATGCGTTGTTTTTGCTAGGACCCGTTGCAAATGCATTTAACTCTGCCGACTGATAGATAGCCACTTCAGGCATTTTAATGCCCGCTTGCTCTGCTTGACGAGCAACGGTTTCCACTAACCAACGTTCAGTGTTATCACGCGGCGTTGTGATAACCTCACAGCCCATAGTTTTCTTAGCCATCCACTTAGAGATAGCCAAGCTGATAAAGGCGCCACCAAAACCAAAGATTGCAGCGAATACTAATAATCCGCCCATGGTTGAGGTATTAACACCTAAGATAGACATCACAATTGATGCCACCAATAAGATCGCCATGTTAGTGGCAATCAGTAAAAATATACGCTTCATTTAAGCTCCTGTTAGGATACAAAGTACCTGATATACACTCTATAAGAGACATAATATGTCCAAAAAACGAGATTTCAAGGGGAGACTGCAAAATTTATGTCTTATCGCTTCAAATACATGCCTTGTAGCATCAATAATAGACGGCTGAGTTCCACTTTTATATCAAGTCGGCAAAGTCTAGGTCGGTTTCATTAATCTAAGATTAATTTAATCGGTAAAGCAGGATAATTATAGGAGATGTGGGATTAATCTTTCTTAACATAAAGATAAGCCCAATTAGGAAGCATAATTTCTCCACCAATTGGGCGTTAATTTTGCGTACAAGCTTTAGCTAATTCATGTTACATCGCACTAACTATTAGATATTAACGATTAGCTTATAACAAAACACTCATATCTAAATGACTGGCAGCAGCTTCCGCGGTCGGCTTAGCAAGATGCGGTACATAGCCCAAGCAAGGCGCCGTCATCATCTGTTTTAGCGCGGCTAGATTTTCTTGTTGATTTGCCATATCGGCATCGACTTGATTCGCTACCCAGCCTACAAGGTTCAAACCATCAGCCTTAATCGCTTCAGCCGTTAATAATGCATGGCTTAAACAGCCTAGTTTCATACCCACCACTAAGATCACTGGCAAGTTCATCGATTGAACAACGTCTGAAAGGTAGTGACCTTCTCCTAATGGTAAACGCCAGCCACCCGCACCTTCAATCAAGCAAAAATCAGCACCAACAAATTCAGCCATCTTGAGCTGAGCTTCAATACGATTAGGCGCTAATTGAACGCCTTTCTCTGCTGCCGCGATGTGCGGCGCAATAGCTGCTTCAAAGGCAAAAGGATTAATATCCTCGTAAGGAAGTTTGATACTAGAAGCAGCCATTAATGCCAAAGCATCACTATTTCGAAGCCCTTTCTCTGTTTGTTCACAGCCAGATGCTATCGGCTTAAAGCCTACTGTTTCGCCTTTAGCGGCAGTTAGCAATGCAGATGAGATCAACGTCTTACCACAATCGGTATCTGTACCCGTTACAAAAAATGTCATGTCAACTCCAAGCTGCGTTTAGCGCTTTTTCCGCGCTTTAATAAAGCTAATATTATAAGTTAAAGGAAGGCCCTCAGGGGCTCGACTCAACTCTGCCTGAGCTTGCAAAGCTTGCCAATCTTTACGTCCTCTCAATGTGACCTGAGGCAAGTTAACATTTTGATCTTGTTTTACAATTGATGCCCCCACCCCTTTAATCGACTGCAGCATAGCTCTAAGATCGGCAAAATGAACCGTTATCGATTGAGTTTCAAACTCTGCTATATGCCAGGCATCTTGCTCAAAACAAGCAAGCAGTGTTTTTTCATCGATAAACGTATTGACCTTAAAACCTAGTTCAGCCAACTGATACAAACTATTGGCAGCCACGATACTCATATTCAGTTCACCATCACGACAAAGCACTCTGCAAGCTTCATTAATCGCTAGAGGAAGATTTTGGCACCATTGCAATGCCACATTGGAATAGATGCCACCAATCGTGTCTGCAGCAAAAGGAAGACTCTGGGCATCGCCACAAATCGGTATGTACTGCGGGAAGTTTTCGCTAAGCGTTTTGAGCATCCCCTCGGCAATATCGAGACAGAGTACTTGCTCAAGGCTAGGAATATGATCAAAGCAAGTACCAGGACCGGCACCTATATCTAATAAGCGGGAGCTTGAGGTCACTTGACGTAACAGATGCTCAGCAGTTCTTTTTTGCAGTATATCGTAACTATGGTAATGCGCGGCTGCGGCGGAAAACCGCGCTGCGACTTGGTGTTTAAGCTCACTTGATCCTGTATTCACTGCATTGGATCCTAATCAATCAAATAAAATTGAAATAGCGGTATAAAAGCCTTTAAAGAACCTTTAAAGACAGCGTAATGAGATATTAGAAAGCTCAATGTCAGTCATCATTTAAGATAACAGCCAACACATCCACTAACGCCAAAATATCTTGCTGACAGTGATTAGCATTTATGGTTAACCTTAATCTTGCACTTCCGACGGGTACGGTTGGAGTTCGAATCGCACCTAACCAGAAACCATGTTCTTTCAATCTTTTAGCCACCGCCATTGTCTTAGCGGCATCGCCGATTAAGATCGGTTGAATTGCAGTTTGTGAGTCTGAGAGTTCGATATTCTTTTCTAAGCAGGCAGCTCTAAAACAGGCAATATTGTCATTCAATTTCTGCCGACGTTCGGGTTGCTGCTTAATCATATTGATGGCGGCCAATGCTGCTACGGCATGAGCTGGCGACAACGCTGTTGAGTAGATGTAATGACGGGCATTGGCCACCAAAAAATCGATTAATGCTTGGCTTCCGAGAATTGCAGCTCCTTGCCCCCCCATGGCCTTACCAAAGGTGACCAACTGAGCATCAATCTTAATGTCGTTTGCAATCCTTGTGGCACCCAATCCGTTTTCGCCTAGCAGACCAAAACCATGGGCATCATCGACGATTAACCAAGCATTATGCTGTTGACAAAGCGCCGATAACTCAGCTAAAGGAGCAATATCACCATCCATACTAAATAGACTTTCGGTCAATAATGCACTTGGCGAAAAGCGCTCTAAATGACTCTTAGCACTATCGATGTCGTTATGACTAAAGCGCTTCAGCTTAGCACCACTATCCTGAACGCCGTCGATCACTGAGGCATGGATTAACTTATCGGCAAGCACCAGATCCGTTTCATTAAACAAGGTCTTCATTAATGCGTTATTAGCGCTAAAACCTGAACAAAATAACAGTGCAGCTTCATGTCCTGTGGCTTCGCATAAGGCTTGCTCAAGTTTTAAATGCGCTTCGCTATAACCCACGACCAATGGCGAGGAAGTACTCCCAACACCGTGTTGTTTCGCTCCTTGGTAAAGTGCCTCAGCTAACTCTGAAGATGTCGATAAGCCTAAATAGTCATTACTACTGAAATTAACATAAGGCAGTGCATCCACTTCAAAGTAATTTGACTGATTAGGGTCCAGCACAAGATTAGTGCGTCTTCGAAGCAGACCTTGTTGTTCTAACGCTTGATTTTTATTGATAACTCTAGCGTTCAAGGACTCGACTAACGGCTGATTTTTTGAACTTTCTGACATTGTTATGCTCAGTTAAAAGGCTAAAATAGCCTAGTAAACCCACCGCTTTATTTTCGGCAGGCTTTGGTAATTGTGTATTTTAATCGTTACTTGTATAAAATCGCTTTGAAAAAGGGAGCACTATCAGCATTGAGCGATACTGACCAACACTGACGATGCTCTCTGTTAATTAGTCACCCGGCAACCATTAACTATCTTGTAACCATTAACTATTTTCTAATCAGCAACTTAAAGCGCGCCGGCATCATAAAATGCAGACACTTTTTTGTCTTGCTGCGCCACGGCTTTTGCCAACATAGCTTCATCCTGTTCTTTGGTTGATGCTACGCCCTGCTCAGGATGCAGGCCCAGTCGTCTAAATAGACTCATATCATCATTTTCTTCTGGATTTGCCGTCGTTAACAACTTACAACCGTAAAAGATTGAATTTGCTCCCGCAAAAAAGCACATCGCTTGCAGTTCATCGGTCATATTCTCACGCCCTGCCGACAGACGCACTCTAGACTTGGGCATTGTAATACGCGCTACGGCAATGGTACGGACAAACTCTAATGGATCTAAATCATCAAGCTTTTCAAAGGGGGTACCTTCGACTTTTACCAACATATTAATTGGCACAGAATCTGGATGCTGATCTAAGTTTGCCAATTGCTGAAGAAGACCTGCTCGGTCGGTGGCTTTCTCGCCCATGCCAACAATGCCACCAGAACATACTTTCATGCCTGATGCACGTACATTGGATAAGGTATCTAAACGACTTTGATAGGTGCGAGTGGTGATCACATCGCCATAATATTCAGGCGAGGTATCTAAGTTATGGTTGTAATAGTCCAGCCCCGCATCAGCCAGCGTATTGGCTTGTTCAGCTGACAACATACCCAGGGTCATACAGGTTTCCATACCTAATGCTTTAACCTCTTCCACCATGGTCTTAAGGTATGGCATATCGCGTTCTTTAGGATTACGCCACGCTGCGCCCATGCAGAAACGTGATGCTCCCGCAGCTTTAGCACTGCGAGCTTCTGTTAGTACCGTTTCCATGGCGAGCAAGCGCTCTTTTTCAAGACCTGTGTCATAACGTGCACTTTGCGGGCAATACTTACAGTCTTCTGGGCAAGCACCGGTTTTAATCGACAGTAAACGGCTGATCTGGACTTCATTAGGATCGAACTCTTGGCGGTGGATGCTATGTGCCTGAAATAGGAGATCGTTCATTGGCAGTGCAAATAAGCTTTCAATCTCTTCGCGCTTCCAGTTATTTCTTAGCTGTACTTCAGACATGCAGTTCCCTTTTTGCTCACACGTTCAATTAATCTGATTCTTTTGCGTTTGCTGCTAGCATCTGAGTTTATAAAAAAGATGCTAACTGCCGTTAACCCAGTTAAAAAATGGTACACCTTTAACCATAAAAACAATAACTTATCGTTATAAAGCGGAGGCTTTTACGTAATATTTATCTTGCTTAGGATACCTACAGGTCGTAACCTGTCAATGTCATACTAATTAAAAGGTTTACTAACGGTTATTATATGCGCAACAACATTCAATCTACTACAAGCAGTGTTGATCTTCAATTTGATAAAGAGCACTTGTGGCATCCGTATACCTCCATGGCCAATGCATTGCCGGCATTTGGAGTCGTTGCCGCCGATGGCGTTGAACTGGAGTTGCAAGATGGTACAAAACTCATTGACGGTACCAGTTCATGGTGGGCTTGTGTCCATGGTTATAGCCATCCCAAAATAGTCGCAGCAATGCAGCAGCAAACCGCACAATTAAGCCATGTTATGTTTGGCGGGATCACCCACCGTCCTGCAGTAGAGTTGGCACGACTGCTCATCGACATGACTAGCCCCAAACTAACCAAGGTATTTTTGGCGGACTCGGGCTCAATCGCGGTAGAAGTGGCGATGAAAATGGCTCTGCAATACTGGCAAGGTAGAGGACATACAGCGAAGCAAAAAATCCTCACCATTAAAAATGGCTATCATGGTGATACCTTTGCAGCCATGAGCGTGTGCGATCCAGAAGGTGGCATGCACACCATGTTTGGTGAGTTAGTCACCAAACAATTGTTTGCCCCAGCTCCTCAGTCTCGCTTCGATGACGACTTTGACCCAGAGGAACTGAGCGACATTTCTAACCTGTTTGAAGATAATCATCAACAGATAGCGGCATTATTGCTCGAGCCGATTATGCAAGGTGCTGGCGGTATGCGTTTTTACCACCCAGAGTATTTAACCGCGGTAAGAGAACTGTGCGACAAATATAATGTGCTGCTGATTCTTGATGAAATCGCCACCGGCTTTGGTCGTACTGGTAAGTTATTTGCCTACGAACACAGCAATATTGAAGCCGACATTTTATGTTTAGGTAAAGCATTGACTGGTGGTTATATTTCGTTAGCGGCAACCCTGTGCAGTGATGAAGTGGCTAAAGGTGTTAGTGATTCTCCTGCCGGCGTGTTTATGCACGGCCCAACCTTCATGGCTAACCCATTAGCGTGCTCTGCGGCCATCGCCAGCCTTGAGCTTATTGGTGAAAATCATTGGCAACAACAGGTTAGTGCTATTGAAACTCAGTTAAAGCACGAACTGGCAAGCGCTATAGACTACCAAAATGTCAAAGACGTACGCGTATTAGGTGCCGTAGGAGTGTTAGAGATGAATGCCACTGTTAATACTGCAGAGCTGCAACAGCAGTTTGTCGATTTAGGCGTATGGATAAGACCTTTTGCTAATCTTATCTATATCATGCCGCCCTATTGCATTACCTCAAGCCAGCTCAGCAAATTGACTCATGCGATGAAAGTCGTAGCTAAACAAGTTCATCTTCCAAAGGACTCAAATACGTTTATCAGTCATGGGTAAGCTAAGGTAACCAACAACTATAAATATGTCCGCTTCGCAACACCTCTGCTCTGGGACCGTTGGCGTTTCAATTCGTAACGGTCGGCTCAGTTGGTGCCACTGACCAGCATAAATATCTGAAACGCCAAGATTGCGTCATTACTATTGGTCACATTAAGAGCCTATAAATATGCCTTTTAGCTAACCCCCTGCCTTTACAGCCGAAGTAACAACCTTAGATTTGGCTATAAAATGTGATTTTTTTATGATATTTCGTTTAATTTAGCCCTGAATGATAAAAATCGATAAAATAAATTGAAAAGTATTGCTATACTTGCGCGGAATTTTAGAACGTAACTCCAATAGAGTAGAAAAATGACTGATTTATCAAAGTACAGAAACATTGGTATCTTTGCTCACGTTGACGCGGGTAAGACTACTACAACTGAGCGTATCCTAAAGCTTACCGGTAAGATCCATAAACTGGGCGAAGTGCATGACGGCGAATCAACAACTGACTTCATGGAACAGGAAGCTGAGCGTGGTATTACCATTCAGTCTGCTGCTGTTAGTTGTTTTTGGAAAGAACACCGTTTCAACGTTATCGACACCCCTGGTCACGTTGACTTTACAGTAGAAGTTTACCGTTCTCTTAAAGTTCTTGATGGTGGTATCGGTGTATTCTGTGGTTCTGGTGGTGTTGAACCACAATCAGAAACTAACTGGCGTTATGCTAACGACTCAGAAGTTGCGCGTATCATCTTCGTAAACAAGTTAGACCGTATGGGTGCTGACTTCTTACGTGTTGTTAAGCAAACTAAAGACGTTCTAGCTGCTAACCCACTTGTTATGGTACTGCCAATCGGTATCGAAGACGAGTTCAGTGGTGTTGTTGACCTACTTACTCGTAAAGCATACGTATGGGATGACACTGGCGAAGCTGAGAACTACTCAGTAGAAGACGTTCCTGCTGACATGGTTGACCTTGTTGAAGAATACCGTGAAATGCTAATCGAAACTGCTCTAGAGCAAGACGATGACCTATTAGAAGCTTACATGGAAGGCGAAGAGCCATCTATGGAAGACATTAAGCGTTGTATCCGTGCTGGTACTCGTACAATGGACTTCTTCCCTACATACTGTGGTTCTGCTTTCAAGAACAAAGGTATGCAGCTTCTTCTTGATGCTGTTGTTGATTACCTACCAAACCCAGTTGAAGTTGATCCACAACCTCTTACTGACGAAGAAGGTAACGAAAACGGTGAGTTCGCTTTAGTTTCTATCGATGAGCCACTAAAAGCACTAGCATTCAAAATCATGGATGACCGTTTCGGTGCACTAACATTCGTACGTATCTACTCAGGTCAGCTACGTAAAGGCGATACTATTCTTAACAGTGCAACTGGTAAGACTGAACGTATCGGCCGTATGTGTGAAATGCAAGCAGATGAGCGTAACGAACTTGATTACGCACAAGCTGGTGACATCATCGCTATCGTTGGTATGAAGAACGTGCAAACAGGTCACACTTTGTGTGATGTTAAGCACCCTTGTACTCTTGAAGCAATGGTATTCCCAGAGCCAGTTATCTCTATCTCTGTAACACCAAAAGATAAAGGCGGCTCTGAGAAAATGGGTATCGCTATCGGTAAAATGATTGCAGAAGATCCATCTTTCCGTGTAGAGACTGACATCGATTCAGGTGAAACTATTCTTAAAGGTATGGGTGAGCTTCACCTAGACATTAAGGTAGACATCCTTAAGCGTACTTACGGCGTTGACCTAATTGTTGGTGAGCCTCAAGTTGCATACCGTGAAACTATTACTCGTGAAATCGAAGATAGCTACACGCATAAGAAGCAGTCTGGTGGTTCTGGTCAGTTCGGTAAGATCGACTATGTTATCCGTCCTGGTGAGCAAAACACTGGCTTCACATTTAAGTCTTCAGTTGTTGGTGGTAACGTTCCTAAGGAATTCTGGCCAGCAGTTGAGAAAGGTTTCGCTAGCATGATGAACACCGGTACTGTTGCTGGTTTCCCTGTGTTAGACGTTGAACTTGAACTTAAAGATGGTGCTTTCCACGCAGTTGACTCGTCAGCTATCGCGTTCGAAATCGCTGCTAAAGGCGCATTCCGTCAATCTATGCCAAAAGCTGGCGCGCAACTTCTTGAGCCTATCATGAACGTTGACGTATTCAGCCCAGATGACAACGTTGGTGACGTTATTGGTGACCTTAACCGTCGTCGTGGTATGATCAAAGACCAAAACGCTGGTGTTACTGGTGTTCGTATTAAGGCTGACGTACCGCTTTCAGAAATGTTCGGTTACATCGGTTCACTACGTACTATGACTTCTGGTCGTGGCCAATTCTCTATGGAATTCGCTCACTACAGCCAGTGTCCAAACAGTGTTTCTGAGAAAGTTATCGCTGAAGTTAAAGAAAGAAACGCTAAGAAGTAACTATTAATTTAGTTATGACTCTTTAGAGTTTTAAGCTTTAACATAAAAGCCTATAGATGAATGTCTATAGGCTTTTTTATTGCCTGCCTAATCATAAACGTTATGAACATTGCTTACGTAAAGCAATCAGTATCAAGATGTGTTCGCTCAGCGAGGGCTTAGCACTTGTGAGGCAAGGACTTTAATTGAACTCGGTTATGAAACTCGCCATTTAGACTACAAGAGCGAGTTATACTAATTGTAAGAAAGGGATATAAGAATATGTATAATCAGAGACTGTAACTAACTTTGTGTAACTGCTTATCAAACTGTACTCTAAAAAGAGTCAAGGATAGGCATATACTCATGA
>NZ_JBRILT010000045.1:0-39245 GCF_052977065.1 Shewanella sp. 125m-1 | reverse complement strand
CATGAGTATATGCCTATCCTTGACTCTTTTTAGAGTACAGTTTGATAAGCAGTTACACAAAGTTAGTTACAGTCTCCTCTTTTTTTGTGCAAACTCGAAGGGTTACATTTTACTTTGCAGGTAATTTTGTAAGCCCACTTTATCAATTAATCCTAGCTGTTTTTCAAGCCAATACATATGGTCTGCCTCTGTTTCTTCAAGCAGCACCTCTAAGATTTCACGACTCTCATAATCACTTTTTAGCTCACATAAAGCAATTGCACTGCGTAAGTTATCGGCAACTTGATATTCATAGGCTAAGTCATTCTTGAGCATCTCTTGAGTGTCTTTACCAATATTGAGTGCTTCACGGCTAGCAACGTCAGGCGTGCCTTCTAGAAACAGTATTCTTTGCACCAACTTTTTAGCATGCTCACGTTCATCGTCTGACTCATGGGAGATCCGCTCGTGTAACTCGTTTAGCCCCCAGTCTTCATACATTAAACCATGTACAAAATACTGATCCATTGCAGATAGCTCGCCGGTGAGCAATTTATTGAGTGTGTCGATGACTTCTTGGTTACCTTTCATAATGCTCTCCAGTTAGCCCATCTTAGACTGCAAGTAATTTTGAATACCGGTTAATGAAATAAGCTCTAATTGAGCCTCTAGCCAATCTAAATGCTCTTCCTCGTCTTCCAATAGATCTTCTAGGATATCGCGACTAACGTAATCAGCCATTGATTCACACAGTGCAATCGCTTCACGAAGAACCACTAACTCTTCTTCAAGCATCACTTTGTCACACTCAAGCATTTCCTGGCTGTGCTCACCGATACGGATCTTGTCTAACTGTTGTAGATTAGGCAGCCCTTCCAGAAACAACACCCGCTCAATCAGTTTATCGGCATGCTTCATATCTTGAATCGATTTCTTATAGGCTTTTTCATCGAGCTCACCTAAGCCCCAATTCTTATACATACGCGCATGAAGAAAGTGTTGATTGATAGCTGTAAGCTCGCTGGTCAGTACTTTGTTTAACTGACTAATGACCTTAGGTTGTCCTTTCATCTATTCATCCTTAGTTAAATTGATCTATATCAATCTTTATAAGCTAGAACAAAAAACAACCAAGTTCAAATAAACATTATATTTCAACAATTTATTAAGAAAAACGATTCTCATTAGCACTACAATTCTTAACAAGTGGGTAGCGCGATTAAATCGCTAATTTCTACTGTGAAACGAGGGGCTTAGTCGGGAGAGAAATAAAAAAACTCAAATACAATGTAAGATACATAACTCATAAGCTGCCATGCGGGATGTAACAGAGGAAAGCTTTAGATAAAAAAGATATAAAAAAGGCCCCTACCAAGGAGCCTTAATCACCGAACCATCAACAGAACTAGATAATACGGTTCTGCTCTAACTTTTCTCGGCGTTCTTGTTCTGCCATTCTAGCTTTACGCTTATCACATGGATCATCACAATCACATGCTTTCTCAATTCCGAGCGCACCTAGACCACCGCAGCTTCCAGCAACAGCTTGTCGTTTGACTAAATAGCCTATCGACATTAAGAAAAAGAAACCTAATAACACGACAAAAGCCGCAATAAATGTGCTCATATTCGACTCCAACTACTGAGTAACGAAAGGTTTAAAGGCTTCACTATAGAAAACTTTAAAGCCATCATCCTGCTTTTCAATAAGCATTATCGCTAGATGCTCACGTTTAGCAAGTTCTAGTGATGCTTGAGTACCTAATACCATCATAGCGGTTGCGTAGCCATCTGCAATCATAGACTCTTCATGCAGTACTGTCACAGATGCTAATCTATGGTTTATTGGGTAGCCAGTGCGCGGATCGATCAGGTGTGAAAAACGCTGTCCGTCTTCCTCGTAATAATTACGATAATCACCGGATGTTGCCATCGCCATATTTTTTGGGGCTATGACCTGCTGGATCCCATTACCGTTATCACCAGGCTGCTCAATCGCAATACGCCATAATGAACCATCAGCTTTAGTACCACGCAGGCTAATTTCACCGCCAATCTCGACCAAATATCCGGTCGGATTATACTTATCTAACAAGGCGGCTATTTTATCAACACCGAAGCCTTTTGCAATCGAAGAAAGATCAACGTAGATATCAGGGTCTTGCTTGCTGATCTTATTACCGTCAACAGCAATATCCTTAATACCAGTACGCTCCATCGCTGCATCTATCTGTTGCTTTGATGGAATTTGCGTCGGTCGTTTATCTGGGCCAAAGCCCCACAAGTTAACTAAAGGTCCCAGTGTTATATCTAGGGCGCCATCGGTTGTTTTATATAATGCTAATCCTTCAGCAATTACCTTGGCTGTATCAGCCGATACTTCAACCTTATCTTGACGAGTCATCTGGTTAAACTTAGATAACTCAGAATTGGGTCGATAGGTCGACATCTGATCGTTCACCTGCTCTAAAGCTAGGTCGATCTCAGCTTGCAGTAACTGGGGATCTGGCATCTTCTCGTTAGGCACAACTTTAATGTGATAAGTCGTTCCCATCGTGTTGCCAGACAGTGAAATCACTTCAGCTTGTTTAGTACAAGCTGAAATAAAAAAGGCTAACCCGATAAGGGCCAGCCAGTTTACTAAGGTCTTAAACATATTGACCTAGATCTCCAATAAGAGAAGGGTTAGCCACCGAAGTCATCCAATAAGATGTTTTCATCTTCGACACCAAGATCTTTTAGCATAGCAATTACTGCAGCATTCATCATTGGTGGGCCACACATATAATACTCACAGTCTTCTGGCGCTTCATGATCACGTAAGTAGTTTTCATACAGTACGTTATGAATAAAGCCTGTGTATCCATCCCAGTTATCTTCAGGCTGTGGATCAGACAGAGCTACATGCCATTGGAAGTTCGCGTTATCAGCCGCTAAGCCATCAAAATCTTCAACATAGAACATTTCACGGCTAGAACGAGCACCATACCAGAAGCTCATCTTACGCTTAGAGTGAAGGCGCTTAAGTTGGTCGAAGATATGCGAACGCATTGGCGCCATACCTGCACCACCACCGATAAATACCATTTCTGCATCGGTTTCTTTCGCGAAGAACTCACCGAATGGACCAGAAATCGTTACCTTGTCACCCGCTTTTAGGCTAAAGATGTACGATGACATCTTACCACAAGGCAGAGATAGGTTACGTGGAGGTGGCGACGCAATACGTACGTTCAACATGATGATACCTTCCTCAAGAGGATAGTTCGCCATAGAGTATGCACGGATTGTTTCGTCTTCAACAGTTGATTCAAGATTGAAGAAGCCAAAGTGTTCCCAGTCGCCACGGTATTCTGCAGGAATATCATAATCTGCATATTTAACATGGTGCGCAGGTGCTTCAATCTGAATATAACCACCGGCACGGAAAGGCACAGAGTCACCATCAGGAATTTGCAGCTTAAGCTCTTTAATGAAAGTGGCTTTGCTATCGTTAGAGATAACTTCACATTCCCACTTCTTAACACCAAAGATCTCTTCTTCCAGCTCAATCTCCATGTCGTTTTTAACGTTTACCTGACAAGATAAACGGCAACCGCCACGAGCTTCACCTTTGCTGATATGGTCCATTTCAGTTGGTAAAATATCACCACCGCCTGACTTAACATGGACTTTACACTGACCGCAAGTACCACCACCACCACATGCAGACGATACGAAAATACCGCTCTCTGCTAATGCGCCTAGTAGCTTGCCACCTGCGGCTGTTTTAATTGCTTTACTCGCATCATCATTGATGCCGATAGTGACATCGCCGCTTGCAACTAGCTTTGACTTGGCAAATAAAATTACCAAAACCAAGACTAATACAATCGCGGTAAACATACTCACACCGAGATATACATCGATTGGAGTAGATTCAAGAATACCCATTAAATTATCCTTAAAGGTTCAAATTAAGACGTCGTTATGGTGCCTCTTTACAGAGACACACCTGAGAACGACATGAAACCTAGAGCCATCAAACCAGCGGTAACAAAGGTAATACCTAAACCGCGAAGCCCATCAGGAACATCAGCATATTTTAACTTCTCACGGATACCAGCAAGCAGCACAAGTGCTAATGCCCAACCGATACCAGAACCGATACCAAACACCAAGCTTTCACTAAGGTTGTAGTCACGCTCAACCATGAAAGACACTGCACCAAAAATTGCACAGTTTACGGTGATTAGCGGTAGGAAGATCCCCAATGCGTTATATAGCGGTGGGAAATACTTATCCAATGCCATCTCAAGGATCTGAACCAAAGCTGCGATAACACCAATGAAGGTAATGAACTTCAAGAAGCTCAAGTCAGCATCTGGAACACCTGCCCACGCTAATGCGCCTGGAGCAAGAATGCCTTGATAGATAATTTGGTTAACAGGTACTGAAATCGCCAGTACCACGATAACTGCAACACCTAGACCCATGGCTGTTTTTACTTTCTTAGATACCGCAAGAAATGTACACATACCAAGGAAAAAGGATAGCGCCATGTTTTCAATGAAAACAGAACGAATTAATAGACTAATATAATGT
The DNA here is from genome assembly GCF_052977065.1 of Shewanella sp. 125m-1. NCBI lineage: Bacteria > Pseudomonadati > Pseudomonadota > Gammaproteobacteria > Alteromonadales > Shewanellaceae > Shewanella > Shewanella sp. 125m-1. The sequence goes on along the minus strand of NZ_JBRILT010000045.1, from coordinate 34,682 downwards.
TCCATTATGCTTATCCTTTCGCTTCAACTTGCTCTGGCTTCATCACACGAATAATCCAGATCAATGCACCGATCAAGAAGAACGCACTAGGAGGCAGCAGCAATAGGCCGTTAGGCTGATACCAGCCACCGTCAGAAATCTTGCTTAAGATCTCAACGCCGAATAATGAACCATTACCAAACAATTCACGTACGAAGCCAACTGACAACAAGATTGCACCGTAGCCTAAACCATTACCGATACCGTCCATGAAGCTCATCATAGGAGGCGTCTTCATCGCATAAGCTTCAGCGCGGCCCATTACGATACAGTTAGTAATAATCAGACCAACAAATACCGATAGCTGCTTAGCAACATCATATGCATAAGCTTGCAGTACTTGGTCAACCACGATTACTAATGAAGCAATAATCGTCATCTGCACAATAATACGTACACTACTAGGAATGTGATTACGTAACATTGAGATAAACAGATTCGATAATGCCGTTACCGCCGTTAACGCAATTGTCATTACCAAAGCTGTTTCCATCTTACTGGTTACAGCCAAGGCGCTACATACACCCAAAATTTGTAGTGCAATTGGGTTATTGCTGACGATAGGTCCGATTAGAACCTGTTTAAGTTCTTTAGCATCAGCCATTAGCTCAGTCCTCCATCTCGGGCTTTGTCGATAAAGCGTTCAAAACCTTCTTTACCTAACCAAAACTCTAACGAATACTGCACACCGTTACTGGTTAATGTTGCACCTGAAAGGGCATCAACACCATAAACAGTCTCTGCAATAGCAGGGTTTTTAGTGATAGTAATCGCTAATTCACCCTTGTCGTTGTATAACTTTTTACCTTGCCACTTAGCGACCCATTGTGGGTTTTGTACTTCACCGCCTAGACCAGGTGTTTCACCTGAGCCAGAAAAGTCGTAATACACTAAGTTCTGGATAGTATTTAGATCAGGATCCAATGCTAAAAATGCATACATGGTTGACCACAGACCATAACCTTTAATCGGTAAAATCACGCTAACCAGATTACCTGCATCGTCTTTAACCAGATAGATAACAGCATCATTTGCTACACGCTTTACTGATGCAATATCGTTTTTAGGTACAAAAGATAACTTAGGGTCACGAGCGGCTTTATTCATGTCGAACGTATCGCCATCGACACCATCAACAAAATCACCGGTGCTTAATGAAACAACTTTTGCTTCAACATTTTTGTCGTAAAGCGCCAAGATCTCAGCCTTAGAGACGTCACCATCTTTGGTCGAAATCAAATTAGCCGCTTCAAGAATATACTTTTGCTTATCAAGTAATTTGTTTTCTTGTTGGATAGGTTTCAACAATACTGCAGCCGTCGAAACGAACATAGAGCAGATGAAACATAAGCCAACAACAACAAACAGTGTTCTTCCGAACGAATCTTTATTACTAGCCACGAGCAATCCTCCGCTTGATATTCGACTGAACCACGAAATGGTCAAATAATGGAGCAAATAGGTTAGCGAACAAGATGGCCAACATCATGCCTTCTGGGAAAGCAGGGTTGATAACACGAATGAATACCGCCATAGCACCAATTAAGATACCGTAAGCCCATTTCGCATTATTAGTGAAAGACGCTGAAACAGGGTCTGTCGCCATAAACATCATACCGAACGCAAAGCCACCTAATACAAGGTGCCAGTACCAAGGCATTGCAAACATTGGATTCGTGTCACTACCGATGAAGTTAAGTAGGTAAGAAACTGCAATCATACCAACCATAACACCACTGACGATACGCCATGAAGCGATGCGGGTGTAGATGATAACTGCGCCACCAATCAAGATAGCCAGTGTCGATACTTCACCAACAGAACCTGGAATGAAACCAAAGAATGCATTCCACCAGTCAGTTGTTAGACCGTACTCTAATGTGCCCTGCGCCGCCTGACTCAGTGCTGTTGCACCAGAGAAGCCGTCAGCCACAACCCAAGTTGTGTCACCAGACATATTTAGCGGGTAAGCAAAGAATAGGAAAGCACGACCGGCCAACGCTGGGTTGAGGAAGTTACGGCCCGTACCACCAAAGATCTCTTTCGCCACAACCACACCAAAGGTAATACCTAAGGCAACCATCCAAAGTGGAATCGTTGCGGGCAGTGTTAGTGCAAAAAGGATTGAGGTAACAAAGAAGCCTTCGTTAACTTCGTGGCCGCGAACCGATGCAAATAGCACCTCCCATATACCACCGACAGCAAATGTCACTGCATATATGGGTAAGAACCAACAAGCGCCATACCACAATAATGCGGCAACACCTGAACTTGCAGTCAACTCAGTACCAAACATACCGAATAAAGCAACTTGCCACGTATCAGGAGCAGCAAAACCTGCCACTAACGCGTCTTGTGCTTGCAAACCTACGTTGTACATACCCATAAACATTGCCGGGAATGCACATGCCCAAACCGTAATCATCATACGTTTTAGGTCCAAGTTATCACGAACGTGGGTACGCCCCTTGTTCACGTGACCTGGAGTATAAAAGACAGTATATGCAGCTTCAAAAAGCGCATAAAACTTCTCATATTTACCGCCTTTTTCAAACTGCGGTTCAATATTTTCGAAAAACTGTTTTAAGCCCATTAGCCTTCCCTCACAATCGTATCTAAGCAGTCACGTAGATATGACGCATAGTCATATTTACCAGGACATACGAAAGTACACAGTGCCAAATCTTCTTCATCCAACTCCAATGCACCAAGTGTTGCAGCGCCATCGTAGTCGCCTGACACTAGGTCACGAAGAAGCATGGTAGGAAGAATATCCAGCGGCATTACACGCTCATAGTTACCAATAGGTACCATGGCGCGATCTGAGCCACCTGTACTCGTTGTCATGTTGAACAAGCGAGAAGATGAAAGGTGTCCAAGGAATGCACGAGTAATAGAGAACTTATCGCTGCCTGGCATAGCCCAGCCAAATAGTTCTTTCTCAGTGCCTTCTTCCAACAAGCTTACTTGATTATGGTAACGACCAAGGTAAGCGTGAGGACCCGTAGCCTTGCGACCGTTTAACACTGAGCCTGAGATAATGCGAACATTACCTTCACTTGCTTCACCCTCAGTCAACTGCGCCATTGCTGCACCCATTTGGGTACGGACTAGACGAGGTTTAACAGCCTTAGGGCCAGCAATAGCAACTACTCGTTGAGTATGTAGCTCACCAGTCACAAACAACTGACCAATCGCTATCACGTCTTGGTAGTTGATATGCCATACGGTTCTTGTTGCAGACGCTGCTAATAGGTTATGAATGTGTGTGCCAGGCAATCCTGCAGGATGTGGACCGGCAAACTCTTCAACCTGAGCATTAGCACTTGGAATATCAGCGCCAGCAGCCTTACAAAGGTAAACCTTACCTTCGGTTAACTTTGAAAGCACCTTTAGGCCGATTTCAAAATCAGCTTTATGCTCTGCAATCACGACAACAGGATCTGCTGCTAATGGTTGAGTATCAATAGCGGTGACGAATATACCAGCAGCGGTAGAATCAACGCCAGGTATTCGACTGAAAGGACGCGTTCGCAAAGCCGTCCACAAGCCTGATTGGATCAGGTTGTCACGTACTTGCTGAGTTTCAAGCGTGTCGATAGCAGTGGCGTCATATTTAGCAAAAGAGATGCTTTCATCCCCTTCCACTTCGATGACAACAGACTGCAGAACACGCTGAGCGCCCCGGTTAACTTCGGAAATTGTACCACTGGCTAAAGCAGTATATATCACGCCAAGATTCTTCTTATCTTCAAAAAGAATCTGACCTTTTTTAACTTTATCCCCTACCTTAATTTTCATGGTAGGACGTAAGCCAATATACTCTTCACCCAAAGTAGCTACATATTTGATGGCTTTACCATCATGAATAACTTGCTCTGGCCCACCTGCTATAGGTAGGTCTAATCCTTTCTTTATTGTAATCATATCCACAAGCACTACGTTATGAAGGAAAGACAATGCGCCGCGTTCCTGCTAAACACACAAGTTTTTAAACAAACCTCTAATTCGTGTTGAGCTAGCGCAGATTTATCGTCGAAATGCGATCGTAATCACGCTGGTCGCGCGCATTTTACCCCAAATATCACAAGCTCGCCATGAAAAATGTGACTGTTTTAAAAGGTTGCAAATGTTTTGAGAACAAACAGGTTAAATGTCAGTGAAAATTAAGATTTTATTAATATAGCTACAGGCCACATTCTCCATACAATTAAAGAGCTTAATTAACTTTTACCACAGATACTCCACCAAAAAATGGCTAGATATAATAAAAATTAAACATTTATCTAAGTGCTGATTAATTAGGCTTGCGAGGATAGCGTTGCAAAACACTGTTTCATACAGATAACAGGCTTAAATCTATAATTTTAGGCATATTTAAGCTTGTTTTGGTCAAAAATAGAGTTGAATAAAGCGAAGTGAACTTGCCCTTTTGCGCTAGAAAAGCACAACAGAAAAACAATGAAATTGACCATCTAAGCATAAATAGCGCTAAAGCTTTCAAAATACAGACTTAACTCAAACATAAAAAAGACGGCTGCTGCCGTCATTTTTGTGTTTGAGTAACCCATTCTTGTCCGTTACAGCCCTTTTAAGATTGCCTCGCTCAGACTTAAATCATCATTGCGGTTAACATTGATACCGGCTGCGATAATATTGCGGGCGATCTCTTTAGCTTGCTCAAGAGAATGCATTTCAAAGGTGCCACATTGATATTCATTAAGCTCTGGAATATCTGATTGAGATGCGACCTTTAGCACATCTTGCATCGCAGCAAGCCACGAATCAGCAACGGTCGACTCCGTCGGTGTGCCGATTAAGCTCATGTAAAAGCCTGTACGACATCCCATCGGTGAAATATCAATAATCTCGACGCCATCGCCATTTAAATGCTGACGCATAAACCCTGCAAACAAGTGTTCAAGGGTATGAATACCTCGTTCACTTAGGATCTCTTTATTCGGAATACAGAAACGTAAATCGAATACCGTTATCGTATCGCCATTTGGTGTGACCATAGATTTAGCGACGCGCACAGCGGGTGCATTCATACGTGTATGATCAACGGTAAAACTATCTAATAACGGCATGTTAATTCTCCAAATTCGGCCTAATCGCTCATAAGCATAATGTTCGTTACTGCCTTAATCGACTGTAAGCTTGTACTGATCTAAAGTGATACTTACGTACTGCAGCTGCGTAGTCAATAAAAGCACCATAAACTTTTTTCATTGTTGCATCACTTTTCGCACACTTAACCAAATAACACAACAAACCGCCCAAAGGCATTAGCCGCCAACACTTAGACTCCACCTTATTAAAGAAGGTCGTTTGGACTAGAAACAAAAAAGCCACAGCGATATGCCGTGGCTTTAATTACATCAACTCACCGATAATAGTGATGCTAACTTAGTATGGCTTACCCTTTACACTTTGGTGACGCGGGTACATCTACTTCAACCGCCCACTCTTGTGGAGTAAAAGTGTGCATAGACAGCGCGTGTAAGCCTTGAGCAAACTCTTCAGCCAATGCCTCATTAACTGCACGGTGACGACCAATAAGGCGCTTGCCTTCAAACTCGCTACTAGTGATGATCACTTTAAAGTGGGTTTCAGAGTTTGGCGGTACGTGATGGTTATGACTTTCGTTAATCACTTCTAGGTGAGATGGTGAAAGTGCTGCGGTGAGTTTTTCGGTAATGATCTGTTCAACTGACATAACGATGTTCTCAATAGGCATAAATGCGATTGCGGCAGGTTACTGCGATAATCTTTAAAGATCAACTGGCAGCACTATCGATATCGATTAGAACTAAATTTGTCCCCCCCCCCTCTGCTACCGATTTATTAAGCTATCTGATGAAAACCGACAATTAAGCGTCTAAAGGTCAGATTTAATCTTGGCTCTGTCACCTTTAATCGCTTAGGGAGTGAATGTTGCCACTCTTTTTGCATGGGCCAATGCATAATAAGTAAGTCCCCACTATCAAGAGATAAACTTATTTTTTGTTGAGTCTTTTTATGGCGAATAAAAAAGTCACGGCTTGCACCTAAGGTGACCGACGCAATATCACTTCCGGGTTCTATCTCCTTTTCGTCATCACTGTGCCAGCCCATCGACTCATGACCATCGGCATAACGGTTCACTAATACACCATTACTATTAAGCTCGAACTCTCGCGCTAACTTCTGCCGCAACTTATAGGCATATTTAGGCCACGGCTCAGCCTGTATAAACAAGCCTGAATAAAAATAGTCACACCCTTTATCGGCAAACCATACCTGGCTACGGGGAATTGGGTAACGCTTACCATAAACAACCACTTCAGGACGATTGAGCGGGTAAGTCGCAGACTCGTCTAGCAACGCCTTTTGCTGCGCGCTATTGAGATAGCCCTTAATTAAGGTGTAAGGCACTGCAATTCTAGGCTCACATTCAGAGCGGGGTCTAGCAATTGCTGTCGATAATGCCTGTTGAGAAGGTTTAATATCGGACAAAACTGGCCGATTAAGCCCTAAATCACCCTGTTTCATCGTTAAACCTCCTAACCTACAGCAGATATCATAATTCACATCATATACCTGAGATCATAAATCTGCGATAATATGCGCCCTAATTTATTTGGTACTTATTGGCATATGACGACACATTTTTCTGTATCGGGTATTGAACTCGAACTCCTCCGTTACCCTAGCAGACAAGAGTCTAATCTGCAGGCATGGGACGCTGCCGATGAGCACCTAATAAAGCATTTAATCGATACAGAACAAACAAGCATTAACACTGCGATTGTCAATGATAGCTTCGGTGCGTTGACCGCCGGTCTAATATCAATCGACCCTAGCTGGCCGCTGACACTGGAAACAGATGCAAAAACCAGCTTACTGGGCACGACGCAGAACCTTAGCCGTAATCAGTTACCGAATGAGTCGCTTACCTGGGTAAATAGTCGTGATGAGCTCCCTCAAGGACTTGAGCTCGTGCTAATGAAACTGCCAAAAAACCTAAACTACTTTGCCCACCAGCTAAATAGATTGTCACATGTCTTACCCGCTGGAACACAGATATTGATTGGTGCTAAAGCCAAGTCAATTAATAAGTCATTATTAGAAACCATTAGCCAAAATCTTGGGCCTGCAAGTGCGAGTCTGACATGGAAAAAGACCCGCGTTATCACTTGTATTAGCGATGGTAAAATACGTGCTTTACCAAAAGCGACAACTTGGTCGGTACCAGAGTTTAACTTGCAGATCACCAACCTGAGCAATGTCTTTGCTGCCAATAAACTCGATATTGGTGCACGGATCATGCTCGATAACATGCCTAAAGGTGAATTCAAATCGATAGTCGATTTAGGCTGTGGTAACGGTATTTTAGGCTTACATGCCAAACAGGTATTCCCAGAAGCCTACGTCCACTTTATTGATGACTCTGAAATGGCCGTTGCCTCTGCTAGAGAAAACTGGGCACTCAATAAGTTAGATAATCCAGCATTGATAGGCGAGCAAGCAACCTTTGGTTGGGATGATTGCTTAACGAATATGAGTGAAGGCTTCCGCCCGGACTTAGTTCTATGTAACCCGCCGTTTCACCAAGGTGAAGCCATTACTGACCATATCGCTTGGCAGATGTTCTTAGATGCCTTTAGACGTTTAAAAAATGGCGGGATTTTACATGTGGTCGGTAACCGTCACTTGGCCTATCACGTTAAGTTACAGCGGATTTTTAAGAATTGCACCACGGTTGCATCGAACGGCAAGTTTGTTATTTTGCAGGCACAAAAAATCAGCAAGAAGAGCCAAGAAACTGAACTTGAAGCAGAACAAGGCTCAGAAATTGACGCGAGCCCCCAAGCTCCGCACCCTCAAAGCGCTTTGTACGGTAAGCCAAGAGCCTAACCAAAGAAATATTCTGATGTAAACATAAAACGGTGAGCCTGTTGCTCACCGTTTTTTTATCCTATCAATCTGCTCTCAGCTCAATTAAGTCTCAGCTCTATCAGGTCCTAGCTAACCGAGCTCACGATTTAACGTCTACAACCTGTTCATCATGTTTAGGATCTTGTTTACCAAGTTCTTGCTTACTAGGGATTGGCTCGCTTATCTGCGAGACTGCTGTTGCTGGCGGGGCAAATAACACCTTAAACCTTTGCATAGGGGTCAAATTAGCCGCAAACGCCTCTTTAAACATATCTCGCCATTCAGTAAAGGTCACCACTAGCGGGTTAAAACTGTTAATGGGCTTAGTGATCCCGTACTCAACAGTCTCATCTTCCTTGGCAAACGTGCCAAACATGCGATCCCAGATAATCAAAACCCCCGCATAGTTCTTATCTATGTACTGTGGGTTACGCCCATGATGCACTCGATGATGGGAAGGCGTATTAATGACCCACTCTAAAATACCTAAAGACTTGATCGCCTGTGTGTGAACAAAGAACTGCAGCCCCAAATTCAACAACACAACAAACACCACCCAATTAGGGTCAAAACCCACGATGACTAACGGCAGCCAGAATATCCACATCCCTGCCATTGGATACATTAAGCTTTGACGAAATGCGGTGCTAAAGTTCATATTCTCCGAACTATGGTGGGCAACATGAGCCGCCCACATCCAACGAATGCGGTGACTGGCACGATGGAACCAGTAATAACAGAAATCTTGCGCCACCATTAGCGCAATAAACGTGGCGCCATTCATTTCAATATCAAATAAACGCCAACCAAAGAACATCAGATATAACTTAGCAACTAACAGCCCAGTTAGGATGTCGGTTAGCTGATGCATTGCAGCTAAAGCAAAGTTACACATTACCTCAGGCAAGTGATAGCGGGCATTAAGAGGTAAGCGGTTTTGCCTATCGCCCATATACCACTCAAGTAAAATACAGATGAAGAAAATAGGGGCGAGTACGAGTAGTAGTACTTCGGGGTGTGCGATCAGTGAATTAAAATCCATCTTATATATCCTTTTATCCTTTGTTTCCCTTATATCAGGGGTTTGCCTCGCCGTTTTTATTGTCGCGGTAAATCCATTGCTAATACCTAAAAGTCATTAATCCTGCTGGCGTAGCAAAGTTACCAACGTGCAAAATGGTCTTCTGTTAGCCCTAGAACATTATCGAGTTGATGTCTCTGACCAAAATTATCAATAATACAGCCATCAAAATGGCCTAAATACTGCCTAAAATTACTTTTTAATAGCCATAAGTTTAGTTTCTCTTGACGGCAGTTTTTCGGTGTAAAAGTCAGCTCCACTTGACCATTATCTGAATACACTCGCCAGCTTCCCGCAACGTCTGTTTTATTTCGTTGACGGATAAAGTCAAAATGCACAGCCCCAAGAAGGTGCCTTTCGCCGTTATGCCAAAACACGTTCTCATGACAGCCAGTCTCATTGACTCCAGCAGCTAAATTTAACCCCAAACTTCCACTTTCAGTTAAACAGTTAATACTTGCCCAGCGCCAACTGGTTTCTCGGCGCATAAAGCCTGCACTAAAATCGTATCCGGCCGTGACTCTTTGTAATGGTTGCGGCTCATGATTAATGATTAGGCTACCCGCTACCTTTAAGGCGTTATGTTTTTGGGTATATGTCCAGCCGCTATAGCCCGTTGGGTTACACATCGCCATGGGGAGGCTTAATGGCTCTGGCTGTAAACTTAAATCCGCTTCAATCCCTAACGTATTGATCCTGATGCGCCAAAGCCCTTGTTCAATATCAAACTCAACTTGCCCCTTACCACTCTTTATCTTCGCCTTACCTTGCATCGGAGAGTCAGACATCTGATAACCTAGGCCCAAAGGCTTAAGCCAACTCGTTTCTATCAGCTGATCAGTGTTGATGTCGTAGAGGTAACAGAAGGCACTGCCCACATAGCGAATATCGGCCAGTGCGACCCCTATAACGTAATATGGCGTAACGATGCTAGCAAACTGGAACTGCTTATAGGCAAAATGCTTTGACCGACTTGAAGCGAGCTTGTCCATCTCATCAAAGTACTTGAACTGCTCCACACCCAAGTGAGGCACCGGACCATCGAAATGCCCGTAGATAGCGCGACCATGCTCATCAGTCAAACTTGGCGGAGCCGCTGAGCTGGTCAATATATTAGGCGCCCATGGCACATTATTCTCAGACATAAAGCTTGAGTTCCAGAATTAAATTCGACCTTTTACTCTAACTGGAACTGACTCAGGTTAAAAGCTGCTTAACCACTTTTTGTTAATAAAGTGTAACCACAAACACCTTGCTATTTAATCGATAATTGAAAAGTATACTGAAGACAACTAAGCACAAAAACATCGCCTAAGCACTTTAGAAGCCTGCGACGGACAGCGACGGAAACTTAATCTACTTGCGGTTAAAAGCGATAACTCAAGCCAATATTGAGGTTTTGCACCTCTAACGCCTGCACCGGCACATATTGATACTCGACATTCATTCCTAAGCCAGAATTAAACCTAATTCCCCAGCCAACTGCGGCATAAACATCCGTTCCATCGTCTTCAAAATAATTAACCTTATCACTGCCCCAGTTGCCTACATGGTAGGAAAGCTCATTCGCACTCGCGCCTAATTTTGCGTATAAGCGATTACTGTCAGATAGCATGTATTCTCCATAAAGCGCAGCCCTGTATCCTGAATACTCGATATTGTTAATACGAGTGATTACTCCGGTAAAAATACTCGCCACACCACCACTTCCGGTAAAATACCCCGCCTCAAGACCAACATTTTCGTGCCACATATAGCGGTAGTAAATATCCACGACAAAGTTATCACCAGCACTGCTATCGTGATTATCTGATTGTTCTAAATCTTGGAAACCATAGCCAGCACTGACACCAAAAATATGAGGAGCCTCCGTGGCTATAGCATTACAGCTGAGTAAACCTGCAACAAGCATTGTTAAAATACGCATATCATTCCCTTCATACACTCTTATCCTTCAGTGATTTACACTGCCATTAAAACTAAAAACAGTTAAAACCATTACCACTGCATACTACAATAGCCTTGCTTGGGTTATCCAGCCGCTATAACAGTAAAAACCACCTAAATTGCAAAAGTTTAGGCTTGCTCTGGAATCACCTACATCTTCTGGTATGCTGATGCCATTAAAAACTTGTTTATGAAAGTCAAAATGAAACGTTTACTTATATTGATCACTGCAGCTCTTGCGGCTGCTGGTTGCGCTAGTCAAGGGCCATCACATATCGCTTTAAATCCTGAGGTTCCTAGCATTAGCCAACAAACAGAAGCCGAGCTTCCTGTCGCCCTAGAAACGATTGATACTCGTTCGGCCAACTTTATCGTGCGCTTTAACGATGGTGATAAAGCCGCGCGCCTTATCAGCCCGAGTGAAGCGCCTCGAGTGCAAATGGATCGAGTCTTTAGAGAGGGATTTACCCAGGCTGGATACCGAATTGACCCAAGCTCAGTCAATCATATGCAAATACAGTTGGAGCAATTATTAACCGATGTTGATGAAGGCACCTTTGGCTTTGAAGCTAATAGCCAAATTATCATCAATGTGATCGCTAAGAATGCCAATCAAGAACTGACCAAACGTTATCGTGCTAAAGGTCTATTGAAAGGCCCATTTAGCGCCGACTTTGCTACGCTTGAACTAGAAATGAACAAACTACTGGGCGAGCTAACCCGCGACATTATTAACGATCCAGAGCTTAACCAGTTTATTCAGCAATAAATATAACTCAAGGCTTGCTGTATTCAACTTGCCATTAAAAGGAACACTATGAAAACTTGGATAACAAAGGCACTAACATCACTTGTCTTATTAACTGCAAGCCAACTGTCCTATGCGGTGGACATTCAGCCTAATACGCTTTATCCCCAGGTAGAACTTGATACCAGCATGGGGAAAATTGTGGTTGAGCTCGATAGAACCCGCGCCCCAATTACCGTTGATAACTTTCTCACCTATGTCGTAAAAGGTCATTACGACAACACTTTGTTCCACCGCGTGATTAGCGATTTCGTTGTACAAGGTGGGGGCTTAGATTTAAACAAAGAAGAGAAACCCACCGATAAGCCAATCGTTAATGAATCTGGCAATGGCCTATCTAACTTAACGGGCACTATCGCAATGGCCCGTGAAGCCGAACCACATACAGCCACCAGCCAATTCTATTTCAATATCGTCGACAATGAGAAGTTAGATCCCTCTTCTCGCCGTTGGGGTTATGCCGTTTTTGGTGAAGTGACCTCTGGCATGGAAGTGCTACAAGCAATGTCACTCGTGCCAACTGAGTTTAACACCAAGATAGAGTGGCCTGACTTTCCGGTTAAAGATGTAGTACTTAAGAAGGCGACACTGTTACCGCGCGACTAACGTAAGTATGATTTACCAATATTAATTTTGAAATAATTTGAATTTATTTGAATTTATTTGAATTTATTTGAGCTAAAAACCTAATTTCGTGCCTATACTTATTTTGTTAAGTAAAGGAGGCGGCTCAATGACAGCGGATGAGTTCATTGATGGTAAGGCGCCCCAACTGGCTTTCTATGGAAAAGCGTTTTTGAGTGATCAACTCGATTTCAATGAAATCCAGTTATACCTATGGGACACCCTTGAAGAATGGCAGATGTACAATCATCAGGGTGATGCGCAGACAGATATGGAACGTGTGTTTTGGCACCTATTACACGCCTTTGACAGATGGCCTAGTTGGGCTATTCGAGGTAATCAGTTTTTGCGAAAGCAGATCCATGATTGCTGTGACTACTTGAGCATTGGTGGTCAAATACCTCAAGGCTGTATCGGCATCAGACCTTAGTATCTATACTATTGAATATCCACAAAAGAGCTTATTAAGCTCTACCAAAGCCCAAGCCACTATTGTCGGTTTGGGTTTTTTATTGCCATCTCACTAAATCACCGATTAATCTCTTGAACCTAATCTCGCTCAGCCGTAAGCTAAGCGAATCTATTCCAGCAAAGATCCCTTATGTCTTCTGCATCCGTGCCCTCTTTCTTTCAGCGCTTTAAAGACGCCGCCTCAATTTATTGCCATAAACGCGTTCTCGTTTTGTTGTTACTTGGTTTTTCGGCCGGTTTACCCTTGATGCTGGTTTTCTCTACCCTGTCATTCTGGCTCAGAGAAGCCGGGGTTGACCGAACTGCCATTGGCTATTTTAGTTGGATAGCACTAGCTTATGGTTTCAAATGGGCTTGGTCACCGCTAGTGGATCGGATGTCGCTGCCGATATTTACTCGGCTACTAGGTCGTAGGCGTGGCTGGATGATGTTCGCGCAGCTACTTCTTGTGGCAGCGATTATCGGGATGAGTCAAAGCGATCCCCTAGCCGATTTAGAGCGACTGGCTCTGTTTGCCTTAATGGTCGCCTTTGCCTCAGCCACTCAAGATATTGTTATCGATGCATTTCGAATTGAATCTGCGCCGGTAAAAATGCAGGCAGCACTCGCAGCGGCTTATCAAGTAGGCTATCGCAGCGCCATGATTATAGCGACAGCAGGTGCACTGACCATAGCTGCATGGATAGAACCTAATAGCGAGGCCTACAGTTTAGTGTCATGGCAAACAGCCTACTTAGTCATGGCTGGGCTCATGTCTATCGGTATTTTAACTACGCTATTTAGTAAAGAGCCGATTGTTGAAACCAAAGAGGCTGATGAAAAAGAAGCTGAATTAAAAGTTAAGTTTGCAGCCCGCTACCCCAAAGCCATCGCCGCTAGTTTGTCTTGGATTTATACCGCGAGTGTACTGCCGTTTATCGATTTCTTTAAGCGTTATGGCCGCAGTGCAATCCTTATCTTATTACTGATCTCTTGCTACCGTATATCCGATATCGTCATGGGGATCATGGCTAACGTGTTTTACGTGGATATGGGCTTTTCGAAAACGGAAATTGCCACATTAAGTAAAATCTATGGCCTGATCATGACATTAGTCGGCGCGGGAGCTGGCGGTCTATTAATCGCTCGCTATGGCACAATGAAGATTCTATTTTTAGGCGCATTTCTGGTTGCGGTGACTAACTTATTATTTGCCTACCAGGCTATGATTGGTTACAACGTGTCTTTCTTAACCTTTGCGATTTCGGTAGACAATTTCAGTGCAGGTATCGCAACAGCGGCATTTATCGCTTACCTATCGAGTTTGACCAGTAGTGGTTACAGCGCGACTCAATATGCACTGTTATCTTCAATTATGTTGCTGTTCCCTAAATTTGTAGCGGGGTTCTCTGGCGCTTATATCGATGCTTATGATTATGTCAGCTTCTTTATCGCTGCAAGTTTGATTGGTTTCCCAGTACTTGGGCTGATCATGCTAGTACAAAAGTATGCGCCTAATCCCAACCAAAGTGAGCCAAGTGAAAGTGACTTAGTAGATCAAGAGAATCCTAAAAAGCTAGGAAGCTAAAAGAAAACTGATAGTTACCAGTCTTGATAGGCAGTGGTATAAATAACCAACAAGTGAGTAAAATTGGTAATTCATTTGATTTTAGATGATGTAAACTTGCCAGTAAAAACGTAACAACATGAAAATAAAAAGTTTTTACTGTTGGCCTTTTATTTGCTTATCTTTATTTTTAATGAGACTCACTTGGAATAGTAAAAGGAAAGAATATGGATATTGGTCAGATTGTTATCGTTGCGATTATTGTTTTTGCCATCTTTGGAACTGACTTTTTTAAATACCGTTTCCGTATGAAACAGCTTGAAGCGAAGATCGACAGCAGTGACAAAATGAAGCTGATTGATGAGGTAAAAAGCATCCAGCACCGCTTAGTGGTTTTAGAAAAAATCATTACCGACAAGGGCTATGAGGTTAACGAAGAAATTAATAAACTAAAAGATTAACCTTGAAGACAAGGGGCTGCCACCATGGCAGCCCTAATCGAGACGAATACAACTAAAGATTAGTCTCTGAAGTTATTAAACTGGAATGGCTGACCAAGCTCTGCTTCGCGAGCAAGTGCCATCACCTGTTGCAGATCATCACGCTTCTTGCCAGTCACACGAACCGAGTCACCTTGAATAGAAGACTGCACCTTAAGTTTGCTGTCTTTAATCAGCTTAACCAGCTTTTTAGCCACTAAGGTTTCGATACCTTCTTTAAACTTCACTTTTAAAGAGAAGGTTTTACCGCTGTGTACCGCTTTTTCATCAATATCCATCGATTTAGGATCCACATCGCGCTTACTCATCTGCATACGTAGGATATCGACCAACTGACGGCACTGAAAATCATCTTCGGCTGTTAAGGTCACAATATGATCTTTATATTCGATGCTGGCTTCTTTGCCACGAAAGTCAAAACGTCCTTTCAATTCACGCACTGAATTATCAACCGCGTTACGCAGTTCAACTTCATTTACTTCTGAAACAATATCCATTGAAGGCATAAGTTTGGTCCTTAAAAAATGTTTGTAGCCATATTTTACGCACAGAGCACCCGAACTTGAAGTAAATAAACCATAAAAGCTGATGAATTTGCGGGTTATTGATGACTTTATCTACGGGTTTTCTTATGATTGATGCAAATGACAAAAATACATTCGACGTGATAAATAGACAAACAATATTTAAGTGTGCGCTTGCGTTAACATTAATCTTGGTCAGTTACTTGGTTTTTTCTAAGCCAAACTACTATCAAACTGGGATCCCCAATTTCGATAAAGTTGGCCACGTTGGCAGCTTCTTTATCTTATCCTATTTAACTTACTTAGCGTTTAGACCCAAATGGTACATTCTTGCGGTGATCTTAGCTGGCTACGCTGTGTTTATTGAACTGGTGCAATCACAGTTATCCTACCGTAGCGCCTCTATTGCAGATTTTATTGCCGATATGATCGGAATATCACTGTTCTATTTTACTCACTGGATTTACTGTCGATACTTTAAAGCCGCCAAACTCATTGATCCCGATAGCGAATAACGCAGTAATTTACATGCCAACATCATCACCGATAAACTCAGGCGCCAAACAGATCACCATCTTGGGGGCGGGTGCCATTGGACAGCTTATTTTTCACCAGCTCAGTAATGGCCTACCTGAGCTGACTACAGCGCCAACTTCACCGCAAGCTAAATCGCTAAACCCTAAATCACTAAGTCATAAACCTGAGTACGAGTTAAGTTTTATCAGCCGAGAGGCGCATTCGCATGTTCAGCCAGTCAGTTTTACTGCACTTGATGGACAAAAGCTTACCCGTAGTGCCCAGTTCATTGGCCAAGATGATTACCGCCAAAGCTTAACCCGCACAACATTATTAATCGTCTGTGTAAAAGCCTATCAAGTGACTGCTGCTGTGACAGCTGTTTTACCTTACCTGCCCAACAACACGCATATTTTATTACTGCACAATGGCATGGGCCCTCACTTAGACGTTAAGCCCTACCTTGGCAAGCGAGGCTTAAGCCTTGGTACAACCTCTCAAGGGGCGTTAAAACTGGCTAAGTGGCACGTAAAACAGACCGGAGCGGGCCTCACTCAATTAGGTTCATATAAAGCGCCAACTCTTGATTGTGAGCAAAGTACTGAGCCTAATTCAGAGAAAAATGCAGAGCTAGAACCTGAGAAAAGTGCAGAGCTAAGCGCAGATCGAAGAACAGAGCTAAGTACAGAGCTAAGTACAGAGCTAAGTACAGAGCTTAAAGCGATATTACTCAGCACCATCCCCCAAAGTCGTTGGTATGATGATATCTTGCCTCTACTATGGCAAAAGCTCGCCATCAATGTGGCGATAAACCCGTTAACAGCAATCCACAGCTGCCCTAACGGCCAACTTGCCAATCTTGAGTATCGCGACACTATCTTCAATGCCGTAAGTGAGCTGGTAAAAGTAGCTTCTGCCGATGGTATCAACTTAGACTTGGAGTATTTGCTTGACCGTGTTTATCAAGTCATTGAATTAACTGCGCAGAATTACTCTTCCATGCAGCAAGATGTGAGCCACCAGCGAGCAACTGAAATTAACGCGATTAACGGCTTTGTTTTAGAGCGAGCCAAGTTACACAAATTGAATGTGCCCTATAACCAGTCACTTGTTGACCAGGTAAAACAGTGTGAAGCCGCTTACCAAGGTTAAATTAGTAATAGAGAAGCTAATTTAAGGAGCACGGGATAAGGGAGGCTAGTTAAGTCATCAGTAATGAGGATTTAGTAATTGATGTTTGGTGTTTGGAGTTTGATATGAGTATTCAGCGTTAAAAACATGACCACACCGCTTCCCCTTTTCATCTACCGCACTCTCTCTAAAAAAGTAGTGATTTCATAACCTACAATCCTTTTGCCTAAGCAAGATCCATAAACCTGACTAAAATTAATTCTGTTGTCCCAATTTACAATAATGTAGTTGGAGAATAGACAGGCGCGTTCAATGCAAAGAGAGCAATGGAACTCAAGAACAGGCTTTATTCTGGCTGCTGTAGGCTCTGCCATCGGTCTGGGCAATATTTGGCGCTTTCCCTACATGGCATACGAAAATGGCGGCGGCGCTTTCTTCATTCCCTATCTGTTTGCCATGGTTACAGCAGGTATTCCATTTATGATCATGGAGTTTAGCCTAGGTCATAAATACCGCAGCGCCGCACCAAAAATATTCGCCAAACTCGGGGCCTCATTAGGCTTTAGGCTTGAATGGCTGGGCTGGTTTCAGGTCTTTATTGCCGCAGTGATCGCTATCTACTACGTCGCAATTATTGGCTGGGCTATCTCCTATTTAATCTTCTCCATTAGCCAAAGCTGGGGCACTGACACTAACGCTTTCTTTTTTAATGAATACCTACAAGTTAAAGACAACTCCCCAACAAAGTTAGGCTCGATCCAATTTCATATCGCAATTCCAATGGCTATCGCCTGGAGCATCACAACCTTTGCTGTTTATAGTGGAGTAAAAGGCGGTATTGAGCGAGCCAGTAAGATTATGATGCCATTGTTGTTTATTATGGTGCTGCTCTTCATTGGCCGCATAGTCTTTCTTCCTGGAGCAATGGAAGGGCTCAACTACCTATTTAAACCCGACTTCAGCATGATTTTAGATGCGAATGTTTGGTCGGCAGCTTACGGACAGATATTTTTCTCTTTGAGTGTCGGCTTTGCGATCATGCTGGCCTACTCAAGCTATCTACCTAAAAAATCAGATATTAATAATAACGCTTTTATGACCGTTTTGATTAACTGTGGTTTCTCAACATTGAGCGGTATTATGATCTTTGCCGTACTTGGCTATATGGCACAAGAACAAGCTAAGCCCATTACAGATGTTGTTTCATCCGGAGTAGGTTTAGCCTTTGTCACCATACCCGCAGCGATTAATATACTGCCCATCCCTTATATTCTTGGACCACTGTTTTTCCTCGCCTTGGTCGTAGCAGGCATAAGCTCGCATATCTCTATTATTGAAGCAGTGGTGTCAGCGGTCATCGATAAGCTGGCCATATCGAGAAAAAAAGCCGCGCTACTGGTTTGCGGAACAGGCTTTGTTATCTCGATGGTGTTTTCAAGTCACGGCGGTTTATTACTGCTCGACCTTGTAGATTACTTTATTAATAACATTGCCTTACTCTCAAGTTGTCTGGTCGAGCTAATCATTGTTGCATGGTTATTTAACATTGCCGATATCCGTGAGTATGCCAACCAGTGTAGTGAGTTTAGTATTGGCCATTGGCTGGTTATTTGTCTACGCTTTATCAGCCCTATCATGTTGGCAATTTTATTAGTTAAAAACCTCACGAATACGCTTACTAATGGCTATGGTGATTATCCTATTGCTGACCAACTACTTCTCGGATGGGGACTTATCGCAGTAATGTTGTTCGCCGCCATTTTTATCAGTTTAATTTCAAGTACTAACCAAGAAAAGGAGCCAAAAGAATGAGTGCAGGGGCGATAATAATGATGGTATTGGCGCTACTCATTACTTGGGGCGGCGCGGGTGTTTGCATTGCGATAGCGATGAGAGCCTCAAAAAACAATGACAGTGAACAATGAACATCTCTAATATGTAGTGACTCGCAGTTAGTTACAGTCTCAGGATATTGGCGTTAATCATTTTAATACCCTTTATCCCACTTAACATCGGTAAGTATCTGAGAATGTAAAAACATAAGTTAACTTGCTAGCGAACCAATATCCCTCTGCATGAGCTTGTAGTTAACTCTAGTAGCTCATACACTCTCAACTCTCCTATACAATGCCCTTTGAATTAATGAACCAAGCAGATAAACAGCCAGCAGCCATTAATAGCGTGTCACTCCCCCAGCGCCAAGCACTTACATTACGTAGCAGCGTATGGCTATACTTTGCTGCAATAAGTGGCGTTATATTTAGCGTGCTGTTTTTAGACCGCCCTGTATCAACTTGGGTGCACCACAATGTTGATGCTAGCGCTATCTTTAAGCCTCTCAGTCAAATGCCGCTATTTTTCGAATGTCTCGCAGCTATCATTATTCTTGCTTGCTTAAATCCCGCCTGGCGTAAAAAACTGGCCAGGATGGCGCTCACTTTGGTGCTAACCTTAATTTTTGCCAGCATCATCAGAGTCAGCGCTAAATTTATATTTGGCCGCACTTGGCCGGAAACCTGGATTTATGCTCAAGCTGGCAGTAACCCTTCCTGGATCCATAATGGCGTCGAAGGGTTTTATCCTTTTACTCTGGGGGCGGCCTATAACTCTTTTCCATCAGGACACGCCCTATTCACTTTCGCATTAGTCAGCGTATTTTGGTGGCGCTTGCCAAAACTATATTGGTTATGGTTATTAGCTATGTTTGGGGCGATTGCTGGGCAATTAGGGCAAAATTACCACTTTCTTGGCGACCTTATTGCCGGCGCAACCCTTGGGGTATTATGCGCCCAGTTATCTATCGCTCTGAGCAAATATGCTTTCGCATATAAAGCGCGAGAGTAACGCTTATCTATATCACTTTTTTGTATCACTTAAATGTAGAAAACACTGCTAGCATTTAAAGACTATTAAAGAGTTAGCACCTAACTCCACATAACCAGCATCGCAGCGAGGGCAATAAGAAGAAGCCCCATCATATCTTTGATTTTCACCTTATCCTTTAACCAGAATGTAGCTATGAGCAACGTAAAAAACACCTCTATTTGGCCTAAGGTTTTAACGTACGGCACAGCTTGTAAAGACATAGCGCTAAACCAACCGATTGACCCCAAACAACTCGTGGCACTGGTCAGCAGTGTTAGCTTTGGTCTTTGCAGTAAACCGTCAATGGTATTTTTATCTACGGCATAAGAGTAAATCAATAACACGGTTGTCTGAATAGCAACCACAAATAGCAACACCCATGCGGCTCTATGAGGAAAAGGCAGATCTAAGCTAAGGCTGGCTTCTCGTACCCATAAAGATGTCAGCGCAAAAGCGGTGCCACAAGCAAGGCCAAGTAAGACGGTTGATAACGAAAGTTGCTTAAAGCCTTGCTTACTACTCATCATAAACACGGCAATACCGCCAATCATCACGCCTATCCAACCAAGCGGTGATAAATGAGTACCGAAAAAAAGCACGCCTAGCATCGCAGCAACTAACGCTTCACTCTTAGCAAGCCCTGCACCCACGGCAAAGTTCTTCATCTTGAACAACTTGACCATCAAGGCGGTCGCTAGAATTTGCATCGCAGACGCGCCTAATACATAAGCACTAAATTTAAGCGTAATAAAGGGTAAGCCTACCGGCTGCCAGAGATATAGCCCTACCAAATAGACAATGGCGATAGGCGTCGCCCAGATAAATCGCGCTAAGGTGACACCTGCAATATTAACATCTCTACTCAGCTGGCTTTGAAAGGCATTGCGCCACGCCTGCATTGATGCAGCTAAAAAGGTAAAGAAAATCCATGTCATGCAAAGAAGCGCCCAAATCAAAAAAGCTATTATGCCAGTAGAAACAAACCTAAGGGGGATTAGAATACTGAAAATAACTCTTAGTGCTAGAGTGAGAAGTGGGTAAAAGCAGAGCCAAAACCGTAAAAAAAAAGCAACGTCGATACGTTGCCCTTATTCATCACGGTAATTTAGCTAGCTAAACACTAATAAACTAGAGCGTTAAAGTCCATAGGTGTAACTAGCACCTAAGCCTAGCGGGAAGCCTAATGCCCAATAAGCCAGTAGCCACACACTCCAGATAGACATCAATGCCAAGCTAAATGGCAGCATCATAGAGATAAGCGTGCCAATACCAATGTTCTTCACATAGCGCTGACAGTAAACCACTACTAGCGGGAAATAAGGCATAAGAGGCGTGATGATATTCGAGCTTGAATCACCTACGCGGTATGCCGCTTGCGATAAGTCAGGGCTAATGTTTAACTGCATCAACATAGGCACTAATACTGGACCAATTAAAGCCCATTTAGCCGATGATGAACCAACAAACAGGTTCACAAAGCCAACTAGAACAATCATACCAACGACAGTGATTTCAGCCGGTAAGTTTAACGCTTTTAAGCCACCCGCTCCTTCAACAGCGATTAATGCGCCAAGGTTTGATGCCGAAAATGCCGCCACAAACTGCGCACAGAAAAATGCCATAACGATGTAGTGCGACATGCCGCTCATCGATTTAGACATCGCTTGTACAACATCACCAGAAGTCTTAAATGCGCCGGTCATATAACCATATACAAGGCCAGGCAACATAAAGAAGATGAAGATGAGCGGCACAATTGACTGCATCAATGGCGCTTTAAAGCTCGTCAAGGAGCCATTCCCATCTCGCAGCGTTGAAGTTTCAGGCACGGTTAACGAGAAGAAGGCTGCAATAGCCACTACCATCACTAAGGTTGCAACGCGGAATGCTTTAATCTCAGATGGCTTTTCTTCTTCCATCGCAGGTAAATCGACCTCTTCGCGATTCACCTTATGGGTACGATTTAGGCGAGGCTCTAATACTTTATCGGTTAGATACCAAATAACCAGCGTAATAGGGATACAAGACGACGCAGCGAAGAACCAGTTATTTAACGGGTTAACTTCAATTGTAGGATCAACAATTTGCGCTGCAGCTTGAGTAAAGCTCTGCAATAATGGGTCAATACCTGAAGGAATAAAGTTGGCACAAAAACCGCCTGACACACCAGCAAATGCAGCAGCAATACCGGCTAGCGGGTGGCGTCCAACGGTGAAGAAAATAACGCCTGCCAGCGGAATAACCACCACATAACCCGCATCAGTTGCGGTATGAGAAATAATACCGACTAAAACCACTGCCGGAGTTAGAAACTTAGCAGGAGTGATTTTTAACATGCGTTTTAGCGCAGTATTAATAAAACCTGAGTGCTCAGCAACCCCCACACCTAACATCGCGACCAGCACCACACCTAATGGGGCGAATGCGGTAAAAGTGGTTACCATCGATGTTAAGAACTTAGTTAGCGCTTCTGCGGTTAGCAAGTTATTAACCACAATTGGAGAATTCGTGGTAGGGTCGATGGCATCAAAACTCACGCCCGATAGCAGCGCTGACAGCGCCCATACCGCAAACATCAAAATTAAAAATAACATCGCAGGATCAGGCAGCTTATTACCAACCCTTTCAATGCTGTCTAATGCTTTACCTAGCATTCCTTGTGGCCCTTGATCACCAAGAGCCTGTTTATCTGTGTTCATCATTCAACCTATTTTTATGTTTTCTCATATGCCGCCATGCAATTAACCACCCCTTGGTTGCTTGCGAGACAAAACATCGAGTATTTTTATAACCTAATAGAATAAAGACTTAGTCTGTATTTAAACTTAAATGCTGCCGATAAAAACAATAAAACCCTGACGAGCTGCAGGGCTTTATTTTCTTTAGCGACCAACAATCAGCGCAAAATACTTAGCGCTTATTTGCTAGTGTCGATTGGGTCAAAAGATTTGACTAAATCATCAATCGCTTTCATTTGGGTTAAATAGTTCTCTAACTGATTTAGTGGCAAGGCACATGGGCCGTCACACTTAGCATTGTCAGGATCTGGATGCGCCTCGATAAATAGGCCAGCTAGACCTAATGCCATACCACTACGTGCAAGCTCTGTCGCTTGAGCGCGGCGTCCACCGGCGCTGTCAGCTCGTCCGCCAGGGCGCTGTAGTGCATGGGTCGCATCAAAAATCACCGGGTAACCCGTTTGCTTCATTTCATCCATACCTAGCATATCGACAACTAGGTTGTTGTAACCAAAGCTTGAGCCACGCTCACAAAGAATAATTTCGTCGTTACCTGCTTCATTAAACTTAGTGATGATATGACGCATTTCGTGTGGCGCTAAAAACTGCGGTTTTTTCACGTTGATGATGGCGCCAGTCTTTGCCATCGCAACCACAAGATCGGTTTGGCGAGCTAAGAAAGCGGGTAGCTGGATAATATCAACCACTTCAGCTACTGGTGCGCACTGGTAAACTTCGTGTACGTCGGTAATTAAAGGCAGGTTAAACGTTGACTTGATCTCTTCAAAAATCTTTAGGCCTTCTTCCATGCCTGGACCACGGTAAGAGTTAACTGATGAGCGGTTTGCTTTATCAAAAGAAGCCTTAAACACATAAGGGATCCCTAGCTTTTGAGTGACTTCGGCATAGGTTTCTGCAATTTGCATTGCCAAGTCACGTGACTCAAGTACGTTCATACCGCCAAACAGTACAAAAGGCTTATCGTTTGCGATTTCAATCGAACCTAAACTAATGATTTTATTGCTCATCAATCTCTTCTCTCTTCGTGAGCCAAGGTCTGTACCTTGGCATTAAT
Source organism: Shewanella sp. 125m-1 (assembly GCF_052977065.1). Taxonomy (NCBI): domain Bacteria; kingdom Pseudomonadati; phylum Pseudomonadota; class Gammaproteobacteria; order Alteromonadales; family Shewanellaceae; genus Shewanella; species Shewanella sp. 125m-1. The sequence goes on along the minus strand of NZ_JBRILT010000045.1, from coordinate 10,897 downwards.
CAACTAGGTTTTCGCTGCGACTTAAGTCGCCACAGCTTGTAAAATCTGGCCACAAATCCATGCCATATAAGTGCCTAAAGCATAGCCCAATACTGCTAGTAGTACACCTACAGGGGCTAAAGCTGGGTGAAAGGCTGCAGCCACTACGGGGGCCGATGCCGCGCCGCCAACATTGGCTTGACTACCCACAGCCATATAGAACAGTGGCGCTTTTATTAACTTAGCCACAATCAGCATAAAGCTAGCGTGTACTAACATCCAAATGATACCAATAGCAAAGAACCACAGGTTGTCTGGATCGGCCAATTTTGACACATCCATATGCAATCCGATGGTTGCGACCAAAATATACAAGAATGCTGTCGCAACTTTTGAAGCGCCCGCCGCTTCGATATGTCGTACTCGTGTAAACGACAAAATTAAGCCAATCGTAGTAACCGTGACGATTAACCAGAAAAACTTAGAGGTTAAGCTGTAATCTCGAGTCCACGGATAATTGGTTTCGAAAAATGGGCCTAATAAGTCAGCGACTATATGCGCTAAACCTGTAACACCAAATCCAATCATCACGATCATCATCAAGTCTTTCAAGCTAGGAATGCGAGCATTCTCTGCATGATACTTTTCGACTTTATCTTTCAGAGCTTCAAGCGCGGTGGTATCGGCACCTGTTTTTGCATCAATCTGCTTGGCTTTCGACGCCATAAATAGCAGAACTGCCATCCAAATATTCGCCACGATAACGTCCACCGTCACCATAATGGAAAAAATATCACCGCCTACGTCATAAATTTCTTTCATTGCGGCTTGGTTCGCTCCGCCACCAATCCAGCTACCCGCAAGGGTCGTCATGCCACGCCAAACGGCATCAGGCCCTGTCACCCCAAGTATTTCAGGGTTTAAACTTGAGACAATCAGTAGTGCAATGGGCCCGCCAATCACGATACCCACGGTTCCGGTTAGGAACATAATAATCGCTTTCGGCCCTAACGAGAGAATGGCCTTTAAGTCGACACTTAAAATCAGTAATACCAAGCAGGCTGGCAGCAGGTAACGCGACGCAACAAAATACAGCTGTGACGTATTACCATCGATAATATTGAAGGTATTTAATAGCGATGGTAAGAAATAACACATCAGCAAAGCTGGAACGAAAGTATAAAACTTCTTCCAAAACGCATTGTTGCTATTACTGGTATAAAACACAAAACCCAGTACTACCGCCAAAATACCTAATGCGGTAGCGTCATTTGTCACCAGTGCACTGGTCACTGAAGCTGAACTACTCATGATCCTATTCCCTTAATATTGGCAATGCTTTGCCTAATTATTATTCTTTTATTTCAATTTGTTGGTGTGATTTTTAAGCTTATTTTTAACGGCGCGTTTTTATTATCTTTTTCAAGCAATGCGCTCTGTTTAAATCTTTTGCCCTAGTTTGAAGCGGCTATATCAACACAAAAGGGCCCTTAGGCCCTATTGTGATTCTTAATGGAAAGTTTCAACTTCCTCTTTAAGTTCTTTTAATTGCATTTTCACCAGCTCAATCACCGGATCATGCGGACTATTTTCTACAAAGTGAGTTAAGTCTGCCGCAGCAACACTTATACAGCCAAGTTGCTGCGCAATAAAGGCGCGCTCTCGATTTAGATTCAAATCATCGCTATGCCATTGAAGCAACAAGTTACAGCACTCCATCGCTGGCTCAAACTTGTGGGCCAAGATGCTGCCAGCTTTCATTTCATGCAGCATCCGAGACACTATCCGCTTAATGCTAGCAGGCTTTAGGTAACTAGATTTAAAGCTCGCTCCATTACCTAGCTCACCCCGTACAAACACATGTAGCTGATGCTTGCTCAGCTCCGCGCCTGTAAGCGGGTCAATATAACGGATCTGATCATCGATTTGACTACAAAGTACAGTTTGCCCAGGCAACAACAGTAAATCTAATTTAAGATCTAACTGCTTTGCCAGTAGCATCAATACTGTTGCTAGCGTTGTGCTATTACCTTGCTTCGAGGTTAAGCATTTGCCTAAATCGGCAGCCTCGGCACTGTAATAGTCTTCGCGGGGGCAAAAGCCCAAGTCATTATAAAACCAGTTAAGCAGCCCATTTAATCGCTCGCGCCTATCAACCACATAGAAGCTGAGCACTGACCCAGCCAACTCTAGCCACGCCCAGTTGCCATTCTTAGCCTTAGAAAAACCTAAATGCTCAGCAATGTCTAAAGCCGTCTCTGGAAGCTGAATTGAGTCGTTAATTGTTAAATCAGTCATTAACCAAGTAACACCGATTGCTTTAATATCGCCAGTTTTGCAGCGTAAACAACCCAACCAATAGCACCAAAGGCTGCAAACACTTTAAACAATGTATTGCGATTCGCTTTAAGCGCTATGGTTGCCAAAACGATATAGGCTACAACGGCACCCAGTTTTTCTGTCATCCACGGATCAACAAAAGGGTACTGCTTAATGGAGAAGCATAAAATCAATCCAGATAGCAGCAAGAAAGTATCGATAACATGAGGTGCTATTTTAATCGCTTTCTTCTCCAGTACCGGAGACTTACGTAAATGCAATACAAAACGGACTAAGAAAAACAATACGCTAGTCGCGATAAGCGTCATATGCAGGTGCTTAAACGCAGGGTATAAACTGTAAAAAGTTTCCATGAAAAAAGGTCTATTAGCCGATAAAGGCGGCTAGTGTAACCCATACCTTAATCCATAACCAATATCAGGCGATGACAACACGCTGAACCGCACAAAGTTTAATCAAGCCAGAGTTTTACCCATTAGTCTCTCGCTATTATCAGCTTGTCATTTAGCCAAACTTTGGGTTAGCGTAATGGCCTTAATTCGTTACTAAACACCATAGAGGCATTATTAATGACCAACAAGATTCAGTTTGTTCTTGATGACAGTGATGAATTTGCCGATGCCGTTAAGCGTAAAATCGCTGAATTTAACTGGCAACATTGGGAAGTGTCTGAACGATTACCGTTAGGCTTAAAATTAGAGACTGAAAATGGTGAATTACTCGCAGGCTTTTCTGGTAGAACCTTTGGCCATTGGCTGATGATTGACAACCTTTGGGTCGATGAAGGTTTGCGAGGGCAAAATGTTGGTCATCAACTACTTGAGCAAGCCGAAGCGATTGCCTTAGCCCGCGGCTGCCGCTCTGCAATCTTAGATACTTTAAACTTTCAAGCTAAGCCATTTTATGAAAAGCGTGGTTATCAACTGCAGTGGACACAACAGACTTACCCTAAAACAGGTTGTAAGCACTTTATGGTTAAACAGCTTTTATAACGATCAGACAGTAAGCGCTTATAGCCATCAGCATAGAAAAAGGCACTATTAATAGTGCCTTTTCTGTTTTAACGCCAAAGTCTTAACGAGGCCAGCGGCCTAATGTACAGCGATCATTACTACCAAAGTCACGCACTGTGGCAACATTTTCGTAGCCCAGCTCGGTTAACTTATCTCTGAGCTCGATAGCTTGTTGATAGCCATGCTCAAGTAACAAGTAGCCACCAGGAGCAAGGTAATCACGCGCAGACTCGGCAATGTGAAACAGATCTGCAAACCCTCTCAACGGCGCAGTCAGTGCACTTTGAGGCTCAAACCTAACATCACCTTGAGAAAGGTGTTCGTCTTCCTCATCAATGTAAGGAGGATTGGACACGATCAAGTTAAAGTCATAACACTCAACCGCATCAAACCAGTCACTTTGAAACACATCGACTTGCTCTAGCTTTAGATTGGTACGATTCTCTTTGGCTAATTCAACCGCATCATCCACTTTATCAATCGCACACACTTGCCACTCATTGCGTTCATGGGCCAATGACAACGCTATCGCGCCAGTCCCTGTACCCAAATCGAGTACTTTAGCCGTTTCTGCTAATGGTAAGTTAAGCGCCGTCTCTACCAAAATTTCAGTATCTGGACGTGGGATCAGCGTTGTTGGATTCACTCTAAATGGCAGTGACCAAAATTCCCTTTCACCCACAATGTGAGCGATGGGGTTACCACGTAAACGCTTGGCGAGCATTTGTTTAAACTCAAAGACTTGCTCTGGCTCTAAGCTTTTTTCAGGCCAAGTATATAAATAACTACGAGGTTTATTAATCACATGAAGCAACATGACCTCAGCATCAAGCGATGCTGAGTCAGAGATACTTTCAAGCTGAGAAGAGGCCCACTTAAGTGCCCCTGAGATAGTTAATTGCAAGGAATATCCTTATTCATCTGTAGCACAATAATTATTTGAGTGAAGGATTAACCTTCACCTAGTGCTGCAAGCATATCCGCTTGGTTTTCTAGAATGAGAGGCTCGATAACACAATCGATATCGCCTTCCATAAATTCGCCTAGGCGGTACAGAGTTAAGTTAATTCTGTGCTCACTTACGCGACCTTGTGGGAAGTTATAAGTACGGATACGCTCTGAACGATCACCACTTGAGACTAAGTTACGACGCGTACTTTCTTCAGCACTACGGCGCTTTTCGTCTTCAACCGCTTGAATACGTGCAGAAAGCACGCTCATCGCTTGGGCACGGTTTTTATGCTGTGAACGCTGATCCTGACACTCAACAACAATACCTGTAGGAATATGCGTAATACGAATAGCCGAATCGGTTTTGTTTACGTGCTGACCACCAGCACCCGATGCGCGGAAAGTATCAACTTTCAGATCGGCCTTGTTGATTTCAATGGCTTCAGCTTCAGGCACTTCTGGCAATACAATAACGGTACAAGCAGAAGTATGAACACGGCCTTGAGATTCAGTCTCTGGAACGCGCTGTACACGGTGTCCACCAGACTCGAACTTAAGTTTGCCGTAAACGCCTTCACCACTGATTTTAGCAATCACTTCTTTAAAGCCGCCATGCTCACCTTCATTGGTATTCATGACTTCAATTTGCCAGCGTTTACTTTCAGCGTATCTGCTGTACATGCGGAACAAATCGCCCGCAAAGATAGCTGCTTCATCTCCACCCGCGCCTGCGCGAATTTCAATAAAGCAGTTATTATCATCATTAGGATCTTTTGGCAGCAACAGGATTTGCAGTTCATCTTCAAGCACTGCAATCGCCGACTTAGCGACTTTAAATTCTTCCTGAGCCATCTCTTTTAGCTCTGCGTCATCTTCTTCCATCATCTCTTTAGCAGATTCTAAATCTTCTTCTGCTTGCTGAAATGCTTTAAAAGTTCTGACCACATCCTCTAATTGAGAATATTCTTTAGACAAGGCGCGAAAACGCTCCTGATCAGCGATAACACCTGCATCGCTCAGTAACGCCAGTACTTCTTCGTTACGTTCAAGTAAGCCTTCAAGCTTACGAATCACACTGTCCTTCATTTAAACGCTAACCTTAGTCTTTATCTAGTCCAAGCACAGCTCTTAATTGTCCAAGAGAATTCAAATCCCCTTGTCGACTCGCAGCGGTAAGCGCTTGTGTCGGTGCATGGATCAGCTTGTTGGTCAGCTTATTGGCTAGCTCCAGTAAGATTTGCTCACTATTACCACCTTGGGCCAACTTGTTGACCGCTCGCTCTACCAGTTCATCTTTAATCGCCATACTCTGAGTGCGATATTCACGGATACTGTCTACCGACTCTAGTGAGCGGATCCATTCCATAAATAGATAAGCTTGATCTTCTGCAATTAATTCTGCTTGCTCGGCAGCTTCTCTTCGAGATGCCATATTTTGTTCAATAATGCTTTGCAGGTCATCTACGGTATAGAGAAATGCATCATCTAGATCCGCAACTTCAGCCTCGATATCTCGAGGAACTGCTATATCAACCAATAACATAGGTTGATGACGACGCTGTTTAAGCGCTTTTTCTACCATGCCCTTACCAAGTATTGGTAATGGGCTAGCCGTAGAGGATATCACGATATCGGCCTTAGGGAGAAAATCTGGGATCTGTTCGAGTGTAATTGCTGTGGCACCGAACTCGTCACACATGGCTTCTGCACGTGAAATGGTTCGGTTTGCAACCACCATGCTTTTAACACCATTGTCTTTTAGGTGACGTGCAACTAACTCTATTGTCTCACCGGCGCCGACTAATAATACTTGAGTCGTGCTAAGTGATGAGAAAATATGCTTTGCCATGCTCACCGCAGCAAAGGCTACCGATACGGCAGCAGCACCAATTTCGGTATCAGTACGAATTTTTTTGGCGACTGAAAAGGTATTTTGAAACAAGCGATCCATTGTCGCTGCAACGGTACCCGCTTCTTTTGCTTTCACAAAAGATTGCTTCACTTGGCCTAAAATTTGCGGTTCACCCAAAATCAGTGAATCGAGACCAGCAGATACACGCATTAAATGCTTAACCGCTTCTTGACCTTTATATTGGTACAAGCAGGGCTCAACATCTTCATGGGATAGTTGATGATAATCTTCCAGCCAAGCAACGACATCAGCAGTTTCACTATTATTACAGTAAAGTTCTGTGCGGTTACAGGTGGAAATGATGACGGCTTCCCCCGTTAGAGTACGAGACGCTAGACTCTTCATGGCATCATGAATTCTGTCTGGTGCGAATGCGACTTTCTCACGTAGGTCGACCGTGGCCGTTTTATGGTTAATTCCGATTGCTACAAGGCTCATTTGACTCGTTCTGGACTCTTGGGCATCTCATTTATTGGTGCCATTCTACTGAATTGGTGTTGTTAAAAACAGAATACGCTTAACAAAACCGAATAATAATCTATGTTCTTACCCATTTTTTCAATTAGCATCACTTTTTTAACTATTCATATATAGTTATGTCACGCTAAAACGACATTGAGCATTGTGCAAAAGCATATTTTTGCATATGGGCATTGGTAATTCATTCAACCCCTCGTATCATAAGGGCTCTTTTATATCAGTAATAGATGAATAATTTGAGCCGGTTCACAAAAAACACTTATCTATGGTTGATATTGAGCACTATTTTCATTAGCGGCTGCTCAACTACCATACCAGACAACCTAATTCCCGTCTCTGTTAACAAAGTGCAGCAGGCTAAAGCATGGGAAATGCAGGGGAAACTTGCCGTTAGAACACCGCAAGATAGGTTTAGCACTAACCTATATTGGCTCCATAGCCCCGAGCGCGATGAACTAAAACTAACGACCATGCTAGGTACTACGGTGCTGTCTCTTTCAAGCTATGCTGGTAACGCGACACTTGAAGTTGACGGTAAAACCTATACCGACACAGATGCACAGCGCTTGTTGACCCGCGTCTCTGGCTGGTCTATTCCTATCGAGTCGCTACCACTATGGATCACCGGCCAGCTCACTCCAGGCGATAAACTGATCAGCACTGATAACCAGGGGCGCCCAGTTAAGCTGGTAAACGCAGAGCAACTTCCCCCCTGGGAAGTTGATTTTAAAAGTTGGCAAGCTCAAAGCGGTGCAGAGGTACCTCGACTACTCAATTTACAACGTGGTGATATTCATCTAAAGCTACAATTGAATCAATGGCAGGCCTTAGCACCACAAAGCCAAATTCTTATACAACAAACCTCAAATACTGAGAGCTCTTTATGACTGCGCCACTTTCACTAGGCTGGCCGGCGCCAGCAAAACTTAACCTATTTCTGCATATCAATGCACGGCGCCATGATGGATATCACGAACTGCAAACCTTGTTTCAGTTCGTCGAACATTGTGACTACTTAGACTTTAAAGTGTTAGATAAACCCGAACTCAAATTGCACTCAAATATGGCAGGGGTTGTTGCCGACAGCGATAACTTAATTCTTAAAGCTGCAAAATCACTACAACAGCACACAAAATGTCAGTTTGGCGCTGAAATTTGGCTCGATAAACGCTTACCTATGGGAGGTGGTTTGGGTGGTGGTTCTTCTGATGCGGCCACAACCTTAGTTGCACTAAACGAGTTGTGGGCAACGGGGTTGTCTCTAGCAGATTTAGCTGAGATAGGCTTAAGCCTTGGCGCCGATGTACCTGTTTTTATTAATGGTTTCTCAGCCTTTGCCGAAGGCGTAGGTGAAAAACTAGAAAATGTTGAACCTGCCGAGCCTTGGTATCTGGTATTAATTCCTCAGGTCCATGTTTCTACAGCGGAAGTATTCCAAGACCCAGAATTGCCGCGAAACACACCCAAGCTCAGCCTTGAGACGTTAATGAGCAGCCCATGGCAAAATGACTGCCAAGCATTAGTCGCAAAACGCCACCCTCAAGTTGCCAAGACCTTAGGCTGGCTGCTAGAATATGCGCCGTCCAGAATGACCGGAACAGGAGCATGTGTTTTTGGTCAATTCGAACAGGAGCAAGAGGCTAAAGATGTATTGGCGAAGTTGCCTGCATCGATTCAAGGCTTTGTTGCGAAAGGGGCAAATATATCGCCGTTAATGCTGAGATTAGCTCAGTGTTAACCACATTCTGGGATACTTTTTTAATCCCAGCCACTATCATGAAGCATACGCCTGAGGTTCATACAGTGCCTGACATTAAACTTTTTGCCGGTAACGCAACACCTAGTCTCGCTAAGAAGATAGCCGATCGTCTATTTTGTAAACTTGGAGACGCAGAAGTAGGCGTTTTCAGTGACGGCGAAATCAGTGTCCAAATTAATGAAAATGTACGTGGTGCGGATGTTTTTATCATTCAATCTACTTGCGCTCCTACTAACGATAACCTAATGGAACTTATCGTTATGGTTGACGCGCTTCGTCGTGCATCAGCTGGTCGTATTACAGCGGTTATTCCTTACTTTGGTTACGCGCGTCAGGACCGTCGAGTTCGTAGTGCTCGTGTACCTATTACAGCTAAAGTTGTAGCAGACTTCCTTTCAAGCGTTGGCGTTGACCGCGTATTGACTTGTGATCTACACGCTGAGCAAATTCAAGGTTTCTTCGACGTTCCAGTTGATAACGTATTCGGTAGCCCAGTGTTACTAGAAGACATGTTAGCTAAAAATCTAGAAAACCCTGTAGTTGTATCACCAGATATCGGTGGTGTTGTACGTGCTCGTGCAGTCGCTAAATTGCTTGATGATTCTGATCTAGCAATTATCGATAAGCGTCGCCCACAAGCTAACGTTGCTCAAGTTATGCATATCATTGGTGATGTTCAAGGCCGTGACTGCATCATTGTTGATGACATGATCGATACTGGTGGAACACTGTGTAAAGCTGCTGAAGCACTGAAAGAGCACGGTGCAAACCGCGTATTCGCTTATGCAACTCACCCAGTATTTTCTGGCAACGCTGCTAAGAACATCGCTGAATCAGTGATTGATGAAGTGATTGTGACAGATACTATCCCGCTAAGCCCTGAAATTGCGGCTCTAGAGAAAGTATCTCAGTTGACTATGTCTACGGTTATGGCTGAAGCAATTCGCCGCGTAAGCAACGAAGAGTCAATCTCTGCTATGTTCAAGCACTAATTCACCACGAGTTAGTCAGTAACATAAATAGAAACGCACTCAATTGAGTGCGTTTTTTTATGACTAGAGTTTGCGATTAGGGATCACTCAACAGATCTGTGCTTTAGTGCATCATCTCTAACTGCCTGAGTCACATCATAAGCGATGCTACGACGTAGTTTAACCAGCCAACCATCAACCCTACCCATATCGACTTTACAGCTCTTTTTGCCACAATCAGGACGTTCTGCGCTTATCAACTTAACAGCGACTGTGTTGCTGTTAACCACTAGCTCAGTTTTTATTTTATAGCTCTTATAATCTAAATTAGCATACCTAAGGCCTGCCTCATTTTTTCTAAACACCCAGTGGTTACGTTTAACCGCATCCGTCAGCATACTATCTAAATCTTTAACGTAACTACCGTACGGAATGGGGTCTTGATAAAGCTGTAACTCACTTGCCGCCACAGGCATTAAGCCGCAAGCCCCCACAAGCAAAGCTGCACTCATTTTTTTCATATTCTGTCCTTTGAATGGCTTTAACGATGATTATTTGAAATGATTAAAGCCCTTTCAGCTGCTTGTTGATGCTATTTCTAAGATTTTTTATGTAGTTGTAATAACCACGACTATTTTTATAGCAGATGTCATCAATCAATGTCTTACACACATAGTCACCAAGTGCATCATGATATTTAAGCTGCACTAAAGATGAGTTATATTCAATCCGTATCACATTGGTGTCGCCTCGATAATCAAAGCGCGCCAAAATGTACCCATCGCCTTCACCTTGATACACCCAAGCAAAGCCCTTTGTGGTCAACATCCCCTCTAGAATGGCGTAACGGATCTTATTGAGATCATCAGTATTCGTCTCAACTTCTTTATGAACGGCGCGAATATAGCGATCTGAGGACTTTGGTTGGATATTGTCATCGATTTCAAGTGTTGATGGCGCAGCTTGCACAAAAGCACTTAAAGACATGAAATATGTAATAAGCAAGGTTTTTACAAACCTCATAGTATTCACTCCTTGAAAAATACAGAGCAAAATCCTAGCACAAATTTAGAGCTTTAGTTTCTAGCTTTAGTTTCTAGCTTTAACTGCGAGTTTTAGCTTTGAGCTTTAGTTTAGAGTGTTAGTTACTAGCTTTAGCCACGAGCTCTTTTATGGAAGACGAACAAAGTGATGAAAAAAGTGAGCCTGACGAACACTGTTTTGAATAAGCTTGAAAATGCAGGTTTTAAAATGCAGAAAACAAAAAAGCCCATCCGAGGATGGGCTTTCTTTTATATGGCTGGGGTACCAGGATTTGAACCTGGGAATGCCGAGATCAAAACCCGGTGCCTTACCGCTTGGCGATACCCCAATCAAACTTTCTAACGCATAACCAGCCTTAGCTAGCAATGTTAAATAAATGGTACGGGAAGAGAGACTTGAACTCTCACACCTTGCGGCACCAGAACCTAAATCTGGCGTGTCTACCAAT